>NZ_JBNIEX010000005.1:0-211651 GCF_051842325.1 Idiomarina sp. ST10R2A5
GCTCGGTGACCTGCTTGACGGCTTCAATCTTGAATTCTTCGGTATACCGTTTGCCTTTGCTCATAAACACCTCTAGTTTGAGTTACATTGTAACGGTTAAAAGTGTCTAGCAAAGTCTGGGAAGTCCACTCCTTGACAAGGAAAGTAACTATACTATCTTGATACTATGCTATGACGTTAATCGTATATATTTATTGTTAAATATGAAAAGGAGTTCATTATGAAAGTAAAATTACTTGTATTTTTAGGTTTGATACTTCTATCATCTGCTGCGTTAGCAAATCAGTCCTTTCCCCCATGCTCATCTGATGTTTGTACTAAAGTTGTGCATAATAAAGACTTTGAGAGGCTTTCCGTTTTAGTGTGGAACAGTAAAGGTGAATTAATCCACTCAAATCAGTTCGATTTGGATAGTGAAGCTAAATTAGTTCATACAAGCAGCGACGACGGTGGCCTAAGCTTAAACGGCGGCGATTATTACTCAACATCCAATAGCGGTGCTCCACCAGCTCCTTGCAGTACCGGGGCATGCTCCGTACCAGTGGCTACCTCTTACGAGACCGCTACAGAAATTGTAACTATTGTAATTACTTACACCTATCATAATGGGCAATTAGTAGGTGCGAATACGACACGATACGTTTCTCCGAAAGCTGCAGAAATTGATCCCTAAAGCACCCAAAGCAGGGTAATGTCATACGATTTTTTGAACTTATCTTAAAGGTAAAGCTACTGGCCGTAAGAACTAGTAGACGTAAAAAGCCCGCTAAAAGCGGGCTCCATAGTCATCTCAGGCAAGATCGAATCAGACCTAAACGTCAGGCCACCCACCACAACACTTACCGATACTCTTCAATGCTCGGGCATGAGCACATCAGATTACGGTCGCCGAATACGTCATCAATACGGTTTACGGTTGGCCAGAACTTGTCGTAACCAACGGCTTCAACCGGGTAGGTTGCCGTTTTTCTATCGTATGGGCGGTCCCACTCTGCATCGGTAATGTCGGCTAATGTATGCGGTGCGTTCACCAGTGGGTTGTTGTCTTTTGGCCATTCACCGGCGGCTACTTTCTCGGCTTCAGCTTTAATGCTTACCAAGGCTTCAATAAAGCGGTCCAGTTCGGCTTTAGACTCAGACTCGGTCGGCTCAACCATAATGGTACCCGCTACCGGGAAGCTCATGGTTGGTGAGTGGAAACCATAGTCCTGCAAGCGCTTAGCCACATCAATTTCGGCAATGCCGGCGGCGTCTTTCATTGGCCGCAAATCGATAATGCACTCGTGCGCGACACGATTGTTGCGGCCACGATACAGAATTTTGAAGTGCTTACTGAGCTTCTCAGCTAAGTAATTGGCATTCAAAATAGCGGTTTCTGACGCTTCACGTAAGCCGCGTCCACCCATCATGGCAATGTACATCCAGGAAATGGTCAGAATGCTGGCACTACCAAACTGAGCAGCAGATACCGCGCCGTTGCCTGCTTTAGGCCCGTCAATGTTCACAATGGAGTGGTTTGGCAGGAATTCAGCCAAATGCTGCTTCACACCAATAGGACCCATGCCAGGGCCGCCGCCACCGTGCGGAATACAGAAAGTTTTGTGCAGGTTCAGGTGCGACACGTCAGAACCAATGTAACCCGGTGAGGTTACGCCAACCTGTGCGTTCATGTTGGCGCCGTCCATGTAAACCTGACCGCCATAGCTGTGAACCAGGTCACAAATGTCTTTAATGCCTTCTTCGTAAACACCGTGCGTTGACGGGTAAGTGACCATAATGCACGACAGGTTCTCGCCCGCTTCTTCGGCTTTGGCTTTTAGGTCGTCCATATCCACGTTGCCGTGCTTGTCACAGTCAACCACCACCACTTTCATGTTCATCATCTGAGCTGAAGCTGGGTTTGTACCGTGGGCAGAACTTGGAATAAGACAAATGTTGCGGTGCCCGTCGCCGCGGCTTTCATGGTACTTCTGAATAGCCAGCAGACCGGCGTACTCGCCCTGCGCACCGGAGTTCGGCTGCATCGACATGTCGTCATAACCGGTTACGTCAATTAACCATTCAGACAAGGTTTCAACCAGCTCGTAATAACCCTGTGCCTGCTCTGCCGGGCAGAACGGATGCAACTGACCAAACTCAGGCCAGGTCACCGGAATCATCTCGGCGGTGGCGTTCAGCTTCATGGTGCACGAGCCCAGAGAAATCATGGAATGGTTCAACGCTAAATCTTTGTTTTCAAGCTTTTTAATGTAACGCAGCATTTCAGTTTCTGAGTGGTACTCATTAAATACCGGGTGCTGCAAATACTGAGAAGTACGCACTAAATCAGCAGGAATAGATTCCACGTCTCCACCGGCAACACGGCTGTCCAGTACGTCAATGTCTAAACCGTGGTTGTCGCCAAACAGCGCGGCAAATAAGCTTTCAACGTCGTCACGTGTTTTGGCTTCATCCAGGCTAATACCAAACACGCCTTCGCCGTCAACGCGTAGGTTAAGACCCAACGCTTTACTGCGCGACAATACGTCTGCAGCGTTTTCTTTCATTTCAAAGGTTAAGGTGTCAAACCAGTGGCTGTTCACCAGCTTCACGCCTTTGTCCTGCATACCTAGCGCGACAATGTCGGTTAAACGGTGAATGCGGTTGGCAATACGACGCAAGCCTTCAGGGCCGTGATACACAGCGTAAAACGACGCCATGTTCGCCAGCAGAACCTGCGCGGTACAAATGTTCGAGTTCGCTTTTTCGCGGCGTATGTGCTGCTCACGCGTCTGCATGGCCATACGCAATGCAGGGCGTCCACGCGAGTCTTTAGAAACCCCGATAATACGACCCGGCAATGAACGTTTAAATTTGTCACGGGTAGCAAAGAACGCCGCGTGAGGGCCGCCATAACCCATTGGCACACCAAAGCGCTGTGCGTTACCGAACACCATGTCCGCGCCCATTTCGCCCGGTGACTTCACCATTAGCAGGCTCATTAAGTCAGAAGCAACGGCAACAATGGCCTTTTTCTCCTGCAACTCACCAATTAACTGTTCAATGTTGTGCAGCTGGCCTTGCTTGTCCGGGTACTGCAACAACGCACCAAACACGTCATGATCAGAGGCTTCACGCGCCGGTCCGACAATAATGTCGAAACCAAAGTATTCCGCACGGGTTTTCACCACGTCGATGGTTTGCGTGTAAACGTTGTCGGCAATGAAAAACGCGTTGGATTTTTTATTTTTAGAAACACGTTTTGCCATGGCCATAGCTTCGGCGGCGGCAGTGGCTTCGTCCAGCAATGAGGCGCTGGCTAAATCCAGGCCGGTTAAGTCCATGGTCATTTGCTGGAAGTTAAGCAGTGCTTCTAAACGGCCCTGAGCAATTTCCGGCTGATACGGCGTGTACGCTGTATACCAGCCCGGGTTTTCCAGCACGTTACGCAAAATAACGTTAGGCACTACGGTGTCGTAGTAGCCCATACCAATGTACGAGGTACAAATTTGGTTCTTTTTCGCAATGTTTTTAAGACGAGCCAGAGCTTCGCGTTCAGTTTGCGGCTCCCCTGTCTGCAGGAACGGTTCACGCAGAATCGCACCAGGCACAGTGTCTTTGGTTAATGCTTCTAAAGAATCTACACCCAGCTCAGCCAGCATGGCTTTTTGCTCATCAGCGCTTGGGCCAATATGGCGGCTAATGAATTCATCGTGGTGCTCTAATTGCGTCAGGGTAGTACTGCTCATTTAACTCAGCCTCGTACATTTATCGGAAATTTATCGAAAACTTATCGGATACAAAAAACAATGAACCCCGGCTAATTTCCGGGGCTCAGGACGCTCTGTGTCATTGGTGCTATGCGCCAATGGCCTCAGTCTTCGTCGATTGAAGCCTCGTAAGTGTTCGCGTCTAATAAGTTGTCCAGCTCGCCGCTGTCATCTGCTTTTATACGGAATAACCAGCCGTCACCGTAAGGGTCGTTGTTGACCGTTTCAGGGGCATCTTCCAGATCTTCGTTCACAGCAACAACTTCACCGGTCATTGGTGCGTAGATATCTGAAGCGGCTTTTACAGATTCAGCGACAGCAATGTCATCGCCTGTGGCAACTTTGTCGCCTACGTCAGGCAATTCAACAAACACCATATCGCCAAGAAGTTCCTGCGCGTGCTCGGAGATACCTACAGTAAAAGTACCGTCGCCTTCATCACGAACCCATTCGTGGGTTGATGCGTATTTCAGATCTGCTGGAATATTGCTCATATTGCTTTCCTTCTACCCGGGTTACCCGGAATGTATTGAATCTTGTTCGATTATAAAACAGATTGACCGTTTCTGACGAAACCTGGCTTAACCACCTTCACCGGCATTTGTTTCTTACGCATTTCCACTTCCGCTGTATCACCAACACTGGATGGAACGCGAGCCATTGCAACTGAGAAACCAAGTGTAGGCGAGAATGTACCAGAAGTGATGATACCTTCGCCACCCTCAACGGTTACTTTTTGACCGTGGCGCAGTACACCTTTCTCTTCCATCACAAGGCCGACTAATTTGTCATGACCTTTCGCTTTTTTCTGCTCTAAGGCTTTACGACCAATGAAGTCGCGATCAGCCGGTTCAAACGCCACGCTCCAGCCCATATTGGCTTCCAGCGGCGTGATGTTCTCATCCATGTCCTGACCATACAGGTTCATGCCAGCTTCTAAACGCAGTGTATCACGAGCACCCAGTCCACATGGAGCAACCTCGGCTTTTAGCAAGTCATTCCACAAGGCTTCAAGTTGCTCGGCCGGAACCACAATTTCGTAGCCTTTTTCGCCGGTGTAACCTGTGGTCGCAATAAAGTAATCGCCAACGTCTTTGCCCACAAAAGGCTTCATGCCGTCAATTTCGGCATACTGCTCTGCAGTTAGTACGTTTTGAATTTTTTCAGCGGCCTTAGGGCCCTGCAAAGCCAGCATACCCATGTCGTCACGCTCTTTGGTGGTGACATCAAAATCGGCTGCTACTTTTTCAATCCATGCCAGGTCGCGGTCACGGGTTGCTGAGTTAACAACCATGCGGTAAGCGGTTTCTGAGAAGAAATACACGATAAGGTCGTCAATAACACCGCCGTTTTCATTCAACATGCTGGTGTATTGTGCTTTGCCTTCCGTTTTTAGCTTGGCAACGTCGTTAGCCAGCAGGTAACGCAAAAACGCCTGAGCCTGTGGGCCTTCTACGTCAACAATGGTCATGTGCGACACATCGAAAACACCGCAGTCACGGCGTACAGCATGGTGCTCTTCAATTTGTGAGCCGTAGTTCAGCGGCATGTCCCAGCCGTGAAAATCAACCATCTTCGCACCCGCTTTTACGTGTGCATCGTACAGTGGCGTTCTGCTACCCATACCGTGTTCCTTCTCTGTTCACTTTATGTGCGTGTGTATGGGCGCAAATTATAGGCGTGATTCACTTAAACTTAAAATCAATAATGCTTATAATGGTATTAATTTTTCAAATACCCAGTGACGACTTTATAAAGCGAACCAATGAAACATTTATCCTTAGAAGCCTTACGCAGTTTTAGTGCGGTTATAGAGCTGGGCAGTATGACACTCGCCGGCGAACGCATGGGGCGCTCTCAACCTGCTATTAGTCTGCAGCTTAAAAAGCTGGAACAGCAACTGGGCGTTGAACTGCTAACCCGCCAGGGCAGTGGCTTTGCCCTTACCGCCGACGGTGACGTGCTGTTTGACTACGCCCAGCGTATGTTGGCGCTGAATGATCAGGCCTGGGCGCAGTTCGAACCGCAACAGGTTAGCGGTAAAGTGCGGCTGGGTATTACCAGTGAATTTGCTTCCAGTCTGCTGCCCAAAGTGCTGGGTCAGTTTGCCCAGGTTTACCCACAGGTTACGCTGCAGGTGACTTCGGCGTTGAGTAAAGACTTACTGTCCGGACTAGGGCAACAGTTCGATATTATTCTGGCACTGCGAGAACAGACCAATAAAAGCGATGTTTTGATTCAGCGCGAAGAGCTGGTTTGGGTGGGCTCCCCCGCCTTGGTCGAGCAACCCAGCTTGCCTTTGGTTGTAGCCCCGGAAGGATGCATTTATCGCCGCCGTGCCGAACAGAGTCTGCAACGGATACATCAGCCCTACAGAATCACCTACACCAATACAGACTTCTCAGGGCTTACCGCCGCACTGCACAGCAGTTTGGGAATAACCGTACTGGCCCGTAGCACGGTACCGGACAGTGTTTCAGTAATTGACGCGCTTGCTAATGGAAAGAAATTACCAGCACCGGGCTCAGTCAACGTCATTATGCGTCTGGCCGGCGGCGCCTCAAGCGCTGCCTCTCAATTGGCGGATTATCTAAAAGCAAGGATTTGAACACCTCACCTGACATGAACGTCAGGCTAAATCTGGTGAGCGCTGAGCCGCTGAGATAGGTGGCGCTTATGGTTGGTACCTATTGGTCAGGGAGTGTGCGGCGCCATGGATGGCGACGCCCAAGCCCTACAGGGACGTATTCACGGGCGTCTCCCTGAACAATAGGTGCCAACCACAGCCGCCTAGCTCTGGGGGTCAGTGCCCAGCGCGATTTCGGCTAGTTTGCGTTTTAAAAAGGTGAGTTTGTTTGGCAGTGCGAAAGCCAGGGCGCGTAGGCCTTTCACTACTGGGTTTGCTGTGCCGAAACCACGTTTGAACGTTTCCATTGCGGCTATCATTAGCTGGGTGTCGGCTTTGCGCTCGCGCTGATACGCACTCAAGGACCGGTGCAATTGAGCCAGCGAGGATAAATCCACGCCCTCAAGTTTCTCCGCTAAGGCTTTCACGTCACCAAAACCTAAGTTCGCACCCTGCCCGGCCAGCGGATGAATAGTGTGAGCCGCGTCACCAGCCAAGACAATACGATGCTGATACCATTGGCGGGCGTACTGCATTTTAAGCGGAAAGGCTTTTATATCAGACACACACTCGCAGGCGCCTAATACCCGCCCTGACTCTGTTTCCACCTGTTTTGCAAAGCGCTCAGCGGGCTCATTAAGCAAGTTTCTGGCGAGATCTTCATCGGCAGACCAGACAATGGAAACGGTATGAGAGTCAGGTGTCGGCAGAAGTGCCAGCGGCCCTGTTGGTAAAAATACCTGACGAGCCACGCCATTATGAGGTTGTTCCGTGCGAATATTCGCCACAATGCCTTGCTGCCCGTAGTCCCAGAAAGAAATTGGTAATTCAGCATACTGACGCACTTTCGAACGACCACCGTCAGCTCCTACTATAAGATCGGCTGACAGTAACCACTCACCAACCTCTATTTCCCCGCGGTGAGAATCATCGCCGGCATGAACCATTGTCCACTGTTGCGTCTGTAATATCTCAACACCGACCTGCTCAGCACGTTGCCACAAAAAGTGCTCCACAACGTTGTTTTCAACTATAGCGCCTAAATCTGCGGCGTTAATTTCCCGGGCTGAAAACTCAATGTGCGCAGGGCTGTCTTTGTCCCACACTTGCATGCTTTGGTAGGGGCCACTCCGGTGTTCCTGCACTAAAGGCCAGGCACCACAGTCTTTTAATACGCTGCGACTGCGATCATTCAGAGCACTCACCCGCAATGCCAGCTCTTCAGAAAGTTCAGGTTGCGAATGTCTTTCCAGAACCATCACTCGTCGGTTTTGCTGAGCCAGACGTATTGCCAGGCTCAGGCCAATCATGCCGCCGCCAACAATCACAACATCGAGCTTTTTGCGTTTCATGGTCATGGTTGCATCCCCATGGTTAAGCGTGCGAAGGCGGATTTCAGCGGCGAACAATGCTGCAGTAACATCAGCGCACTGTTGCGACCCAATACCGTGGGCCAGTAGTGATTCGAAAAGCCGCGCACTAAACCGTCCGTCAGTTTAATAATGGCTTGGTAATCACGTTCGCGATTCTGCTCATAACCTTGTAATGCCTGAAAATTACCGGCGTCATCGACATTGGCCAGCGACTCACATAAAACTTCGGTATCGCGCAGCCCCAGGTTAAAACCCTGCCCGGCTATGGGGTGCAACGCGTGCGACGCATTACCGATGATCACACTGCGGTGGTGAGTTGAACGTTTTGCCCGGCGTAACGTCAGCGGGTAAAAAACCCGTTTCGACACGCCGGAAAATAAGCCCGCGCGGTAGCCAAACGCCTGCTGACACCGCTGCACAAATTCGGTGTCGGACCATTGCTGGGCAACGTCACGCTGCGCTTCGGTAAAGCTCCACACCAGTGAAGCCTGACTTCCCTGCATTGGCAGTAAGGCAATAGGCCCATTTTCGGTAAAGCGCTCATAGGCCCAGCCATTTAGTGGCTGCTCTAAATCAAGCGTTGCAATACAACCAAACTGGCCATAATCGTAAACATCCGATTTTAGCCCCAGTTGCTCGCGCACCAGTGAGTTCTGGCCATCGGCACCAATCAGTAACTTAGCCAACAGCTGCTGTCCGTTATCCAGGTTTAATTCCACCTGCTTTTGCTGCTGTTGCAATGAATCTAAACGAACACCCGATAACCACTCAAGGTTGGTCTGCTTCTGACAGCTAAGGTACAAGTTGTTAACCAGCTCGGAGGCGGCAACAACCCGACCTAAGGCCTCAACCCGCTCGTTCTCGGCGTGCAGTTCAGTTGCGCCGGCAAAGCCCCGGTCGGAAATGTGAATATGTTTTATTGGCGTAGTATCAATGCCATTGAGTACACCGAGACTTTGCAGCCGCTGCGCAGATGCAGCAGCCAGAGCAATAATCCGCTTGTCTGCGGGCGGACCTTCGGCTCGTGGTTCACAGACAACAATGTGCCAGTCCGGCCGTTGTTGCGCCAGCATTAAGCCAGTTAAGGCGCCCACCAGGCCACCTCCGGCTATTACAACATCGGCGTGCGTTACTGGCCTTTCATCCATGTCTCAATCTCTTCAATGGTTTTGGGTACATCGGCGGTCATGTTGTCAAAACCGTCCGCTGTTACAACCAGGTCATCTTCAATGCGAATGCCTATGCCGCGCCATTTCTCTTCAACGTCAGCATCTTCCGGAATATAAATACCGGGTTCTACTGTCAGCACCATACCGGGTTTGAAAGGTACAGGCTCGCCCTCCCTGTCGCGATAACGTCCGACATCGTGAACATCCAGACCCAGCCAATGGCCCAGGCCGTGAATAAAGTACGTTTTCCAGCGTTGTTCTTTGAAGTTTTCTTCGGCATCGCCGGTTAAAATACCAAGCTCGGTGAGACCATCGCTAATGACCCTGGCAGCTGCTTCGCTCGCCTGAACCAAATTACTCCCGGGTTTAATTTCAGCAAAGGCCGCCTGCTGGGCTTCCAGCACTAAGTTATAAAGTATGCTCTGTGGTTCACTAAACTTGCCATTTACCGGGAAAGTACGGGTAATGTCGGCAGCGTAACCCTGGTACTCCGCGCCGGCGTCTACCAGCAGTAAATCACCGTCACGCAAAACATCTTGATTGTCGGTGTAATGCAGAACGCAGGCATTAGCACCACCACCGCTGATAATACCGTAAGCCGGATGCAAAGCGCCGTTCATGGCAAATTCATGGTGCAACTCTGCCGCTACCTGATACTCGTGCTTGCCCTCTTCGACAAAACGCATAATGCGACGGAATGCCCCCGAGCTGATTCGGCCAGCTTCTTTCATCACTGACACTTCATTGGCTGACTTAATAAGGCGCATGGCGTCCAGTTGAGTTCTTAAGTCAGACAAGCTTTGAGGCGCTAGTTTACCGCTTCGTCTTGCTTTCACACTGACGTCATCGCGCGCTTCGCTCACCAGTTCGGCCAGCACCGAGTCTTCACCCATGGGGTAGAAAACCGATTCAATACCCTCCAGCAACTCCGGTAAACGTTCCGGCAAAGTGTCGAGATCTTCCGCGCTGTCAACGGCTAAGGCTTCAACAGCATTGGTATAGCCTAAACGCAGCCCATGCCAGACTTCGTGCTTGGGGTCTTTGTCCTGGCAGAATAAAACACTGCGAGGGCTGCTGTCGTTGATCAGCAGCAACACCGCGTCCGGCTCATTAAAACCGGTTAAATAGAAAAAGTCGCTGTTTTGGCGAAAAGGGTACTCGGTATCATTGCTGCGCGTAACTTCACTGTTAGCAGCCACCAGTGCCACCGAGTGTGGTGGCAAAGACTCCAGCAACAGGCGTCGGCGCTGCTTAAATTCATCCTGAGGAATAACGTTTCTCATCAACGACCTCTACTCCGTCAGTAATTAATGCAGAATTTTGGGTGGCTGATTTGCCGGTAGCTCATTACGGCCTAATTCGGCGTAGCACATCATGGCTGAAACACGCAGATACTCGACAATTTCGGTGTAGGCTCGTTCTTCTTCCTCATCACCATCGTCGGTAAACTCTATCTTCGCCAGCTCGACCATGTCTTCAATGGCTTCTTTTAAGTCACCACTTAAGTTGGTCATATTTTCCTGGTTAACGCCATAGCCCACTAAAAAGGCATTAACCCAGCCAGCCAGTGCGCTTAAGCGGTCAGACAGCGGCGTCGTGTCTTCAGGTAACAACAAACGGTAGCCTAAGTCTTCGTCACCCAGCGAGTGCTCAATTTCTTCGGCCTGCTGTTGCAGCAAATTCTCCAGCTCGACGGGCAAGCCCTGGCCGTCGTATGCCAGGTCTGACATTAAGATCATTAATTCATTGCTTTTGGCGTCGCTGCCGGTGGCTATTAGCCCGGTTAACATACCCTGCACTTCTGACGCACTAGGCGTCATGTCGTATTGTGCGTAAAGTTCCACTAAGCGGTCATAATTAAAACGTGTCGACATTAAATTCTGCCCTTTATTTATCATGCATTAATCCTAACACTGGCTTTACATAATCGCTAGCTGACAAACACCGGTAGCTCATGCCATAATGCAGTTATCAAAGCTGTTGAGTCAGTTGCAAGGAGTCTTTTGAATGGCCGCAAAAACCATGGATATAAAATTGCTGGAACGTAATTATAAGGTGGCTTGCCCTGTTGGGCAGGAAAGCGCGTTGCAGCAAGCGGCAGATACGCTTAACGAAAGACTGATGGAAACCAAAGAACGAACGCAACTGACCAATGTCGAACAAATAGCTGTTATGACAGCCCTGAATTTATGCCATGAGTGGATTCAGGATCAAAATGAACAATCTGCAAAAACAGCTAAGCTTGAAGAAAAAATTCAGTTACTTCAGGCAACGATAGAACAGGCAATGAGTGAGCAACGCTCACAACGTAACCGTTAGCGGTTAACCTAAAGCAACATTGTAACCCTTTTGCGGTTTCCTGGGGTGTTTGCCAGCAGGCTTATGTCCCTGAGCCGATGCTTGTATTAAAAGGGGATCACTGGCCTGCCATGTGCAAGCCCGGCATGAACCGGGAAGCCTACGGCAGATACCATTTGCTCCCCGCCTTGAACCAATGGGTTCAAGGGCTACAGCCAGCAGCGGCACCTTGGGAAACCACCCTTACTATTGGCGCTCCGCCTTTTCATCAGCAACAATGGCTTTAACGTCCTCTAGCAATTGTTGTGCGTCAAAAATGACACCGTCTTTAATGGTGTACTGAATACCTTCCGTACGCATTGGTTCGTTATTGCCGTCCAGCTTGAAGTGCCCGGTGCCGTACAACACTTTAAAGTTATCCATCGGGTTTTCGTTCACAATAACCATGTCGGCTTTTTTACCAATAGCAACGGAGCCAATGTCGTCTTCCATATTCAGTGCTTCAGCACCGGCCAGGCTGGCAGCATGGATTACTTCCAGTGCATTCAAGCCGGCTTCACGTAATAACTCCAGCTCGCGAATGTAACCAAAGCCATAAATCTTATAAATGTAGCCCGCATCAGAACCAACCGTAATTCTGCCGCCGTTGGAGTGGAAGTCCTTTAAGAACGCCATCCATTTCTGGTAATTCTTTTTCCAGGCAATTTCATTGTCTGTGGTCCAGTCGAACCAATAAGAGCCGTGGGCGTAGCGGCTTGGCTCGAAAAACTCCCACAACCGCGGCAAGGTGTATTCGTCGTGCCAAATGGCCTGACGTTCACGCATTAAGTCACGCGACGCTTCATATATGGTTAAGGTGGGGTTGATCGTGAAGTCCAGTTCAATCAGTTCATTGCGCACTGAATTCCATTTCTCTGAACCCGGCTCCGCGGCCTGCTTCCATAAGCGGCCAGCCTCTTCAAAGCGGTTTTGCTCGTTGTTGTAATTGTAATTAGCCGGGTAGTCCTGCACGCGGCGCTCTTCAAACAGAGCTTCCGGCAAACCGTACCAATGCTCCATAGAGGTTAAGCCCAGGCGAGCGGAGTCCAGTGCATTCATCGACATTACATTCAGCTGAGCGTGGTGCATCATAGTGCCTAAGCCCTGCTCGTTGGCTTCATCCAGTGCCGCTTCCATAACTTTGCGTGAAGCACCGAAGAACTTAATACCCTTCGCTCCCTCATCTTTAATGTAGCGAACCCACTCACGTGCCTGCTCGCCGTTATAAATAGGCTTATCCCAGCCTTGCCCAAAACCAACATAAGGAATGATTCGCGGCGACGTAATGCGATTATCGACAGCGCGTTCTTCATGCCACTGAACCCAGTCCAGGCCATTAAAACTGCCGGGCTCCCGAATGGTTGTAATGCCGTGAGCCAACCACAACTTCAATACATACTCCGCCGGAATACCTTTTGCGGAGCCGCCAATATGCGCATGCATATCAACAAAGCCGGGCAAGATGTACTGGCCGCTGACATCCAGCTCTTTATCACCTGCTTCAGCTTCAGGACGCCCTTCGGGCTTAACTGGCACCCCCGGATTACCAACACTGACAATATTCACGATACGATCGTCTTCAATTACGATGTCTACCGGACCAATTGGTGGTGCGCCTTCGCCATTAATTAGTGTTCCGCCCCGTAATATCAGGCGCTCGTACGGACCTTCACCGCGATCACGCTCCGGCGCTTTCGGGGGAGCCTGTACAGCATGGGCTGCAACCGTAAAAGCCATCGCTACCATGGCTAAAGCTATCGTTTTTATTGTTTTCATCGGTTATCCTCTGGCAATTACTCAGCGGTTATCATTAAGCAGACTCTAGCATGACTCGACAGGACCTCCGACGCAAGTTACAGCAAATTCGCCGCAATTTAACCGCCGAACAGCAAAGCGAAGCGGCGTGTCTGGTTGCTGACAAACTGGAGCAACGTCTGAGCAACCTTGAGCCCCGGCAGACCACCGTTGCCGTGTATAAAAGCTTTTCCGGCGAGCTGCCAACCTCAGCCATTATTCAAAAACTGTGGCAGTTAGGTTTTAATACCGTTTTACCCGTGCTTCACCCTTTTGCTAAAGGTCATTTGCTGTTTTTACACTATGCCCCGGATACGCCAATGACAACCAACAAGTACGGTATTGCCGAACCCGAACTGAATGTTCAAAACGTGGTGCCATTGTCCAATATTCAGATACTGCTGATGCCACTGGTCGGCTTCGACAGTCAGGGCAACCGATTAGGCATGGGTGGCGGTTATTACGACCGGACATTAGCGCAATGGCATAATGGGAATAGACCCAACTTATCGCCCATTGGATTAAGCTATAACGAACAGCAGGTTAAACAGATACCGGTTGAGAGTTGGGATATTCCACTGCCGGAAATTATTACACCAGCGCAACACTGGCGCTTTTAAAGCAAAAGAAAGTTCGATAAAAAACAACAAATTCCCTATACTGAGCCTAAAGAAAACACACGGAGAAACGCTCATGTCAGGCAACGCTGATGCACTAAAAAAAGCGGCAGCAGAAGCTGCTATGCAATACATTGAAGACGGCACTGTCGTCGGAGTCGGTACCGGCTCAACCGTAAACTTTTTTATCGATGCGTTAGCCGAGCGAAAACATGACATTGAAGGGGCTGTTTCAAGTTCTGAAGCCTCTACCGAGCGCCTGAAGTCTCATGGTATTGAGGTGTTCGAACTCAACTCCGTTGCCGATGTTCCCGTTTATGTAGACGGTGCTGATGAAATTAATGAGCATGGCCAGATGATTAAAGGCGGAGGCGGAGCGCTGACCCGTGAAAAAATTATAGCCGCAGTCGCTAAAAAGTTCGTCTGTGTCGCTGATGAAACCAAAATGGTTGGCCGTTTAGGTCAATTCCCACTGCCGGTTGAAGTGATTCCTATGGCACGTTCATACGTTGCCCGCGAAATTGTAAAGCTTGGCGGCGACCCGGTCTGGCGCCAGGGTTTTACCACCGACAACGGCAACTGGATCCTTGATGTGCACAACTTTGACATCATGGAGCCCATGAAGCTTGAAGCTCAACTGAACAATATTGTCGGCGTAGTCACTAACGGACTGTTTGCTCAGCGTGGTGCGGATGTGGCGCTTATTGCCCGTGAAGATGGGGTTCAGACTCTGAAGGTAAGTGTCTGATGCAAACCTCACTAGCAAAGGACAAAATCAAAGTTTTATTGCTCGAAGGGGTTCATGACAGTGCCATCCAGCTATTTCGTCACCACGGCTACCATAACCTGGAAATACTGCAAACCTCTCTGAGCGAAGATGAACTCTGCGAAAAAGTTAAAGACGCTCATATTCTTGGTATCCGCTCACGCAGCCAGTTGAATGAACGCGTATTTGCCGCCGCCGACAAACTCATTGCGGTAGGTTGCTTTTGCATTGGCACCAATCAAATTGACTTAGATGCGGCCAAGCAACACGGTGTCGTTGTCTTCAACGCGCCCTTTTCAAACACCCGCAGTGTTGCCGAGCTGGTTTTAGCCGAAGCTATTATGCTGCTACGGGGCATTCCTGAAAAGAATGCCGTAGCCCACGAAGGTGGCTGGCTAAAATCGGCTAAGCAGTCTTTTGAGGCGCGCGGAAAAATACTGGGCATTGTCGGCTACGGTCATATTGGCAGCCAGTTGAGTGTTTTAGCCGAACAATTGGGCATGCACATTCGCTACTACGACGTTGAAGACAAACTGCCCATGGGTAACGCTCAGTCGGTTCCCACTTTGGATGACTTACTCACGCAAGCCGATATTGTCACTCTGCACGTACCGGAAACCGAACAAACGCAATGGATGATAGGCCGTCGGCAAATTGAACGTATGAAGCCGGGCAGCCTGCTCATTAACGCGTCGCGCGGAACGGTAGTGGATATCGAAGCTCTGGCTGAAGCCCTGTCATCAAGGCACCTGGCGGGTGCGGCAATTGATGTGTTTCCGGTTGAACCTAAAGGTAATAACGACGAGTTTATGTCGCCTCTGCGTGGCTTAAAAAATTGTCTGCTAACACCGCATATTGGCGGATCAACCTTAGAAGCTCAGGAAAACATTGGCGTTGAAGTGGCCGGAAAATTGGTGCGTTATTCAGATAACGGCTCTACCCTGTCTGCAGTCAACTTCCCTGAAGTGAGCTTGCCAACGCACGCAACGGCACAGCGTTTGCTGCATATTCATAAAAACCAGCCGGGTATGCTAAACGCCATTAACCGCATTATTAGCGACAATGAAATTAACGTGGCGGGTCAGTACTTACAGACCGATGAAAGTGTGGGCTACGTGGTGATGGATATTGACGGCGACAATGGCGCCAATATACTTCAACAACTGAAAGACATTCCGGGCACTATTCGTGCCCGGCGCTTATTCTAGTCTTTTTTGCCCATAACCGTGCGTTCCATGCTCTCTGGTGAGACATGGCGCACGTCTTTGCCTTTCACAAAAAAGATAATGTATTCGGCAATGTTCTGACAACGGTCACCAATACGCTCTAGAGAACGTGCGGACCAAAGCACATTCATAATTTTTGGAATAGAGCGCGAGTCTTCCATCATGTATGTCATTAACTGACGTGTCAGCGCTTCGTATTGACGGTCAGCCTGCTCGTCCTGCTGGTGCACATTATAAGCGGACTCCAGGTCCATACGGGCGAAAGCATCAAGTACATTACGCAGCATGCTTAATACGTGTTGCCCCAGGTTTTCGAGACTGACTAACAGTTGTTGTTGGTCGTTACTGAAACTTTCCTTAGCGACTTTTGCAATACGCTCTGCTTCGTCGCCAATACGCTCTAAGTCAGCAATGGTTTTGATAATCGCAATGACTAAACGCAGATCGCTGGCGGTTGGTTGGCGTTTAGCAATAATGTGCACACATTCTTCATCAATCTGCACTTCGAGCTTGTTCACTTTATGGTCACTGGTCAGGACTTTCTCTGCCAAGTCGATGTCGCCCTTCTGAATTGCCAGAAGTGAATCCTGCAATTGTTTTTCAACCAATCCGCCCATGCTTAACACACGGTTACGCACAGCTTCCAGTTCGTCATTAAACTTACCGGAAATGTGCTTACCCATATTCATCTTATCCATGACTCGCTCCTTAACCGTAACGACCAGTAATATAATCTTCTGTCTGTTTTTCAGACGGGGTAGTAAATAAAGTATCCGTATCAGCATACTCAATCAGTTTACCCATATACAAAAACGCGGTCTGGTCTGATACGCGCGCCGCCTGTTGCATGTTATGCGTAACAATAACAACGGTATACTTTTCCTTCAGCTCAGTAATCAGCTCTTCAATGGTCAGGGTTGAAATAGGATCCAACGCAGAGGTTGGCTCATCCAGCAACAAAATTTCAGGTTCAATTGCAATAGAACGCGCGATAACCACACGTTGTTGCTGACCGCCTGACAAACTGAACGCACTGGCGTTTAAACGGTCTTTAACTTCATCCCATAACGCCGCACCACGAAGCGAGGTTTCTACCGCCTCATCCAATACCCGCTTATCTTTCACGCCCTGCAAACGCAAACCATAAACCACGTTTTCATAAATGGATTTAGGAAAGGGGTTTGGACGCTGAAACACCATGCCCACACGGCGACGCAAAGCCGCAACATCGACGTTCTTGTCGTAAATATTGTGACCGTGCATATCAATCTGGCCGTCAATATGGCAAATCTCTACCAAGTCGTTCATGCGATTAATACAACGTAACAGTGTTGATTTACCGCAGCCCGATGGCCCGATAAACGCGGTTACGCGGTTATTGGGAATGCGCATAGAAATATCGTGTAACGCCTGATCTTGACCGTAGTAAAGATTCAAGTTTTTAATATCTAAAGCAGTCTGTTCTGCTGGCAAGTTGTGTAAGTCCAGCTTTTCTAAGTTGCTTGTACTCGGGTTTACCGAAATCATAAGTTCAGACCTTTTTGCTAATTCATCAAAACTTTCGTGTTCAACTGTCGTGTTCAACATTAGTGCTCAAGTGAGCGGTATTTTTCACGTAAATGGTTACGCACACCAATCGCCGTTAAATTCAAACCAACAATAATGGTGATCAGCAAGAATGACGTGGCGTAAACCAGCGGCCTGGCCGCTTCAACGTTGGGGCTCTGAAAGCCTACATCGTATATGTGGAAGCCCAGGTGCATGAATTTTCTGTCCAGATGGAAGTAAGGGAAGTTCCCGTCCACCGGCAGCATAGGTGCAGATTTAACCACACCAACCAGCATCAGTGGCGCAACTTCACCTGCCGCCCTTGCAACCGCGAGAATCAGACCCGTCATAATAGCCGGTGATGCCATAGGCAGAACAATGCGCCAAATGGTTTCCCACTTCGTTGCGCCCAACGACAAGCTGCCTTCACGTAACGCCGGTGGAATTCTCGAAAGCCCTTCCTCGGTCGCAACAATCACCACGGGCAATGTCAATATAGCCAGAGTAACGGCAGACCATAAAACACCCGGCGTACCAAAAGTCGGATTCGGTAAGGCTTCCGGGTAGAAAATCTGATCGAGACTCCCACCCACCATATAAACAAAGAAACCTAAACCAAATACGCCATAAACAATCGACGGTACCCCAGCAAGGTTAATGACAGCAATACGGATTAATTTAGTGACCGCATTTTTGCCCGCGTATTCATGTAAATAGACGGCCGCAATAACACCAAACGGAGCGACAATAACGGACATTAACAGCACCATAAATACCGTGCCGAAAATGGCCGGGAACACCCCACCTTCGGTATTAGCTTCCCTGGGCGGTTCAGAAACAAACTTGCCAATTTGCTGGAAGAAATGCCCAAGCTTTGAGAAAAAGCCCATATCGTTAGGGAAGTTCACATCCAGTACGCGGTACATAGGCACTTTGACTTCTTCGCCGCGCATATCCCGCATAATTAAAGAGTCACGACCGGCTTCATCACGCAGTGCGAAAAGTTCTTTCTCGTATTCCAGGTACTCGGCCTGAAGCTCTTCGCGACGTTGCTCAATGTCGTTTATCGCTTCTTCAGTCAAGCTGCCGCTAAGCTCAAGGCCACGGCGTTGTAGGTTCAATTGCGTTAACTCATAGTTAATAGCACCAATTTCACCTTCCTGCAGCGCCATAGCCTGTTCATTCAGCTCAACGGCGCGCTCAACCCGCTTAAACAATTCATCTCGCAAGTCGCCATGTGTCGCAACACGTTCGCCTGCCTGCTCGATAGCAACTGGATAACCGTAGAAATTACCATCTTTGGTACGTTCAATAACCGCCAGACCAGCCGGTGTTTCATCGGAGCGGATGGCGGGGCCAAGCACCCAGGCAAAATCCAGAGGTACGTACTCACGGTTACCAATTTTCATCAGGTAACGAGTCACTTCCTCTTCTTCGTAACCATCCATGATGGTGCCCGAGTTACTGATTCGTGATGTCGGAACCGACTCGCTCTCATAGATTTCACCAATGAGCGTGCGTGTTGAACCGTCAGCCTGTTCAATAGACATTTCATGAATGCCAGCGGGCCAGAAAAACGACAATCCACGCCAGCCAATCATTAATACCAGCCCGATAACCGCTATTAAGCTGATGCTAACTGAGCCGGCGGTTAACCAGATCCAGGGCTTTCCGGATTTAAACCATGTATTCATTGAATTAAACCTCTGTTCCGGAATTACATCGAGCTGTATTTGTCGCGCAGACGTTGGCGAACAAATTCAGCAATGGTGTTAAAGAAAAAGGTAAATATGAACAGCACAAAGGCTGCCAGGAACAAGATTCGGTAGTGTGAACTGCCAACCTCCGACTCCGGCATTTCGACCGCAATGTTTGCCGACAAGGTGCGCATACCTTCAAAAATGTTCCAGTCCATGATGGGTGTGTTTCCGGTTGCCATCAGTACAATCATTGTCTCGCCTACGGCGCGTCCCAGCCCCATCATAACCGCTGAGAATATGCCCGGACTGGCGGTTAACAGAACCACTTTAGTCAAGGTTTGCCATGGTGTAGCACCCAGCGCCAGCGAACCGTTAGATAAATGTTTCGGCACACTGAATACCGCATCTTCTGCAATTGAGAAAATGGTCGGGATAACCGCAAAGCCCATCGCAATACCAACAACCAGGGAATTACGCTGGTCGAAGGTAATACCCAGCTCATTGGTTAAATAGCCACGCACATTGCCATCGAACAACACTTGCTCAACCCAGGGACTAAGGCCAAACGATAACCAACCGACCAGAATAACAATAGGTATGAGCAGCAAAGCGGCTCGTCCATCGGTAACGGTGTTACGAATATGGGAAGGTAACTTCGACCATAAGAATGCGGTCAAAATTATCGCTGCCGGCACCAGCAGAAGTACGGCTATCAGGCCCGGAAGATACCTCTCAATTATCGGTGCCAGCCAAAGACCGGCCAAAAAGCCGAGAATAACCGTCGGTAAGGCTTCCATAATTTCAACGGTCGGCTTGACGTATTTACGCACCGACGGAGACATAAAGTACGCCGTGTAAACAGCAGCAGCCAAACCAATAGGCACAGCAAACAGCATTGCATACGCGGCTGCCTTGATGGTGCCAAAAGCAATAGGAACCAAACTGTATTTAGACTCAAAGTCATCGGAACCAGAGGTCGACTGCCAGGTGTAGTCGGGCTCAGGGTATCCCTCATACCAGACTTCCTGCCACATAGCGCTCCAGGTGACTTCAGGATGTTCGTTCTTAATATCAAACACACTGAAGCGATCACCACTTTGCATAATGAGGTAGTTGGCTCGAGGGTCGACCATGACGTGCTCTAAACTGGATTCAAGAGGGTTGCCCCGGTACAGGTCCGCCTCTGAAGTGGTATAGAATATGCCTAGCTGTCCGTTTTCTGAAACGGTGTAGAAAGTACGTCGATAATATTCAACTTCAACGTCTTTAACCGGTGAGCCAGCATCAAATGAGCGAATATATTGATATTGCCGACCTTTATCTGTCGATACCTGGAACCACTGTGTTACCAGCCCGGTATCATGAGTCACCAAAATAGAGCTTGCTCCGGCCAGTAAATAAAGACCCGTGGCATTACCCTGCTCACGCGCATTAACCAGCATTAATTCACGCTCACTTACCTGACCTGAAATTCCGACATCGAATACATGAATTCGGTTACCGCGACGCGCCATAACCTGACGTAAATCCGGAGTAACAATTAAGTCATCGATAGTACCGTTTAGTGTCACCTTATGAAAAACCGGCTTTAATGTCGTTTCGCCAGTCATAAAGTTTTCTTCTGCTGCGTACTTGGTAATAAGCAGATTATTGCCGCCCTGCACAGCAGCAAACATCATAGTGTCACCATCGCTCTCGTAAGCCAGTTTTTCTAAAGCCTGACCACTTTCATCGACAACTAATGGTTCGCCATTATTCAATACCTCCACACGCGGCGTTATCGTACGCTCAAGTGCGCCTGTCTGAGGGTCTTCAGCAAAAGACACTTTAAACTTAGGCTGAACCACCATCGCCGTACCATCGTTCAGACCGTATGCGTACTGCTTGTTGACCGGCAGAGTGCTGGCAAAGCTCGTTATTTTGTCATCAGAGACCACTTCTTTTGAGTCGATGATATCGCCGGCCTTGCGCTTAACGATAGATTTATCGGCCAGCGCAAAGAACTCAAATTTCCCCGATTTCATTAGACGGTAACCAATTTCGGCCTGCTCCTCCATGCCAAGTGCTTCTACATCATCACTGTTTGGCAATGAAAAGCTCTGTTCCTCTTTTAAGGAAACCGACTCGAAAATAGGCTGAACAACATAAAGCAGATAGAAAAAGATAAGCAACAGCGCTACCAACACCATAATGCCACCTAAAGTGACACCATAGCGAGCGGCACGATCTTTAAAGAGTCGTCCCCGGTTAGCGGCTAATTGTTGAGCTGACAGTGATGCCATCAGAAACCTCAGGTTTGAATACGCGTTACTAAAATTCTGCAAATAGTTTAGTTGAAAAATATGACAGTATTGTTACACCACTGTCATATTTTCTTAATAATGCAGTAATAGTTATAAAAAAGCCGGTAGCAAGCTACCGGCAAAGCAGTCTCAGGGACAAATTAATCTAAGCCAAGCTTTTTCAATTCAGCTTCAACAACCGCTTTAGGCAGTCCAATGTAACCGTCTTTATTGACAATATCCTGACCTGTTTTTGACAAGATCATGCGCAGAAACTCACCTTCCGCTTTACCCAGTGGTTTCGTCGGATGCTTGTTCACATAAATATATAGGAAACGAGCTAATGGATATTGACCTGCCAACGCATTCTCAGCAGTTGCGCCGATAAACTCCTGACCTTCGGCTTTTGCGATAGGCACCGCTTTAACACCTGAGGTCACATAGCCGATGCCGGAATAACCAATGGCATTAATTGAGGTTGAAACTGACTGCACAACCGACGCTGAACCGGGCTGTTCATTCACGTTCGAGCGGAAGTCGCCGTCACACAAGCCAATTTCTTTAAAGTAACCATAGGTACCTGATACCGAGTTCCGGCCGTAAAGCTGCAAGTCACGGTTGGTCCACTCACCTTCCATGCCCAGGTCACCCCAGCGGTTAACCTGCTCGTTCAGGCCACATTTGCGGGTTGAGGAAAATATTGCGTCTACTTCAGGAATCGTCAGACCTTCAACTGGGTTGTCTTTATGCACAAAAACGGCCAAAGCATCGATAGCAACACGCACTGGCGTAGGTTTGTAACCATGGCGCTTTTCAAAAGACTCGATTTCTTTTGACTTCATTGCGCGGCTCATAGGACCGAAGTTTGACGTGCCTTCAGTTAAAGCCGGTGGAGCCGTTGAAGAACCTGCCGCCTGCACCTGAATGTTTACGCTTGGGTAGTTACGCTTAAACTCTTCACTCCAGAAGGTCACCATATTGGCCAGGGTGTCAGAACCCACTGAAGATAAGTTGCCGGATAAGCCACTTACTTTTTTGTATTCAGGTAAGTCGTCAGTTGCCGCTGCCAATGTACTGAATGCCAGTGAGCCTGCAACAACTAAGCCTGTTAATGTCTTGTTCAAAGTAGATTGAAACATAGTGTATTCACCTCTAAGGGTTATTGAACTGTTTTCGAATTATGGCCAGTTTAAGACGCTTATGTGACAGCTTTATGACAATGTGAAAAATTTATGACTAATTCACTAAAAGTCCGCTCGGAATGCGAAATGAAAAGCGACTGCCTTTTTCTAGTGAACTATTAATATCCAACTGTGAGTTATGATGCTCTATTGCATGCTTAACAATAGAAAGGCCCAGCCCGGTTCCGCCACTGGCACTGTTACGATCATCCTCAACCCGGTAAAAACGTTCGGTTAGGCGAGGAAGATGTTCAGCGGGTATGCCTTTACCATTGTCCGTGACGCTAAACTCCGCACCGCCGGCCACTCGTTTCCACGACACCGTAATGTTCCCGCCCTCTTGCGTATAATAAATAGCATTGGTTATCAGGTTCTGCATGGCACTGCGCAGAAGGTTTTCTTTACCGTAAATTCTGACAGGAGCCACCTGGAACTCAATAGTATGCTGCTTCGCTTCATTTAAACGTTTGGCTTCAGCCTGCAATTGTTCAAGCATAGCTGGCATATCGACTTCATGGTCGAATACGTCGTCACTGGGGGTTTCCATGCGTGACAACGTCAGCAACTGATCAACCAGGTTCGACATACGAGTACTTTGTGCATTCATGTTTTCAACGGCTTTTTTCAACATGGCCGGCGGCGTTTGCTGTGGGTCGTCCATCATTTCCAGATAGCCCTGCAGTACCGTCAATGGCGTCTTTAATTCATGCGATACATTGGCCACGAACTCCCGACGCAAATTTTCCAGCCGTTTCACCTGCGTCACATCACGCGCAACCAACAAGAACTGATCTTCGCTGTAAGGCATGATACGAATTTCAATATCCAGACTTTCACGTATTGGCGACGGTATTGTCAGCTCTTCTTCGAAATTACCTTCGTTCAGGTAGGCATAGAATTCCGGGTGACGAATAAGGTTCGATAAACGTTGACCGGCATCGTCAGGCCAGCGCAGACCGAAATAGAACTGGGCTAATTTATTGCTCCAAAGCAAGGCACCGTCAGCACGGAATACAATAGCGGCGTCGGGCAAGGCTTCAGCCGCCTCGCGAAAACGGCGTAGTAAACGAGCCAAAGCTTTACGTCGTTTTTGGCTGCGGCGCTGGGAGCGGTATATTCCGTCGTAAATATAAGACCAGCTTCCCGGTGCAGAGGGCGGCATTAGAGTACGACTTTGCCAAAGCCACTTTATGAGCTTTTGCTGATAATAATAATGCCAGCAAACCAGCCCCAATAAGGCTAAAGTCGTTATTGGCCAGAACAGGTCAAATAACCAGCCAACAAATAAGAAGGGCAGCAAAAATAAGAGCAGATTGCTGAAAGACTGCCAATTAGAGTAGTTCCTGTCCATGCTAAATCAGCCTAAGCTTAACGACTTGAGAAACGATAACCGACTCCCCGCACCGTTTGAATCAAACGGTCATAACCATGCTCAGTCAGCGCTTTACGCAGGCGGCGAATATGCACGTCGACAGTTCTGTCTTCAACATAAACGTTTGTACCCCATACGTGATCAAGTAACTGCTCTCGACTGTAAACCCGCTCCGGGTGCGTCATAAAAAAGTGCAGTAATTTGAACTCCGTTGGCCCCATATCAATACCTTTATCATCGACCGAAATACGATGTGATACCGGATCAAGTTTCAGCCCTTCAACTTCCAGAGGCTCGTCCAGAACCGTTGGGGCAACGCGACGGAAAACAGCGCGCATACGAGCCATCAATTCCTTCGGTGAAAACGGCTTGGTAATGTAGTCATCGGCGCCAACTTCCAGCCCTTTGATTTTATCCTCTTCCTCACCTCGTGCTGTCAGCATAATGATGGGAATATTACGGGTGAAATCATCGCTCTTTATTTTCTTCGCCAACTGCAAACCAGAACCGCCGGGAAGCATCCAGTCCAGCAACACCATGTCGGGGTATGGTTCAGCAATTTTACTAACAGCAGCATCGAAGTCATTGGCCTCTACAGCCTGATAACCGTGTTGTTCCATAACAAAGCTCAACATCTCACGAATGGGCGCTTCGTCTTCAACAATTAGAATTCTACGTGACATGCATTGGTTCCCTAATATGAACTGATGCTGCAATTATTACTAAAGAATATGACACTTTTATGAACCTGGACACATCTCTGTAAAATTTCTTATGTCATTGAGCAGAGAGCCACTGCAATAACTCGTAAACAATCGGAAGAGAAACAAAAGCAAACAGAATACCGTAACCCACCATGGCGGCCGATAACCTTGGCGCCAGCCCTGCCATAATGGCCACTGCACCTGCCGTGATCATAGGCGGCATAGCACTTTCAAATACGGTTACCTGAATCAGCGTGCTTTCAAAACCAAAACCAAATAATAAGGCAATTGTTAATGCCGGCATTAAGACTAACTTGGTTAATAAACCAATGGTTAGTGGTGTTTTACTGCCTTTGGGCAAGCGGAACTTAAGCTGAAAGCCAACAGCAATCATAATGACAGGCACTAAAGTTACGGCGAGTGAGTCAATCAGCCGCTGAAAAACTTCAGGGTAAGTGAAAGACTTAGTTAACAACGCAATAACCAGCGCAATAAATGGCGGGAAGGTCAAAATTTGCCGCGAAACACTGCCAACTGTCGGTTTTTTGTCCTGCTCACGATACAGGGCAATAATAATTGTCGAGTAAATTGCTAAACCGAAAAAAGAGCCGAACTGATCGTACAATAACCCGTAAACAATAGCGTCACTGCCGTAAAAGGCTTCTATCATGGGAAAGCCAAAAAAGGACGTATTGCCCAGCGGCACACAAATGAGTAATGCACCTACTACTTCTTTTGGCCACTTAAAAGCGCGACCCAGCAGCCATATAAAAACCGCACTGGCTATCAGTAAAACCCAGGGAATAACAACCGGGATCAGTAGCTCAGAGGAAAACTCCAGGGCCGGAACTTTACTGAAAATAACGCCGGGGAGTGCGGCATAAATAACGTAAAGGTTAAGAACTTGTGCGGTGTTATCCGGACACTTGCCGGTACGCTTAAGGATAAAACCAATAAGTAGGTAGAGCCCCAATACTGCGAGGTTGATCATAGCGTACAGAAAGGTTGAGAGTGACCGCTATAGTGTAGCCTGACAACCACTGTCAGGCTACTTTTGTGTTTACTTTAGGAGAAAGCGCTTACCAGGAAAAGTCGTGGCGAATACCCACAGCAATAAAGTCCTGCTCTACGCCGGGGGTTGCACCACAACCACGGGTTGAATAAAGCGCGATGTCACATTCACGACCGGTGTACCAGGCGTAAACGCGGGTATCACCGCTAAAGAAGTAATCGGCTCCCACTGACAAAGAAGCGTCGTTATCATTGCCGTCATCAATAGCTTGATACTGCGCTTTAAACACCCAGTTTTGATACGGGTGTGCAGCACTTACCAGGTAGCCGTCGGAGTCGTTCGCACCGTTAATGGTTTCAAACTGCTGCAGAGCCACACCAACGCGTGTTTTACCAAACTTTGTTGCGCCGGTTAACTGAGTAATATCATAACCATTAACGTCACGGTCAAACGCTAACGCTGCATAATAATTGGTTTTCTTCAGCTTGCTGTCACCGTAAAGCAGGCCAAATGAGAAGCCATCGTCTTCATTGTCATTCTCTGATGCAACGTAGGTCACACCCAGTTTAAAGTTATTAAACGAAGGTGAGTAATAGGTCAGCGTGTTATCCGGGCGGTTTTCGCCACGGAACAAGCTTTTCAGGTCAGCTTCATAGTCTGTAAATTCATCAATTGAACCTTGGGAATCTTTCAGAAAAGTATCGTACCGGCCAATCATGACCTCACCGAAATTACCGCGTAAGCCAACCACCTGATTACGGTTCGTGACAGCGTCTTTATCATCATCTGAATCAGCCAGATCAATACCAAACTCAATTTGGTAAAAAACCTCTAAATCAGATTCCAGCTCAGCGGCGCCTTTAAAGCCAAAGCGCGACGAGTTACTGACAACTTCAGTATCAGCCCCATTACCATAGTCATTGCTTTGCAAAGACACATTCGCGCGACCGTAAACCGTTAAGCTGTCGTCGTCATTAGCAAAAGTGGAAAAACTGGCTGCAGTAGCAGCAATTAATAGCGGAACCGAGTACCTTTTCATAGTCATCCTCACGAGGTCTAAACTGGAACTGTCTAAATTTTACGCACATTATAGTGCCCGCAAAATTTATTGCAGTTATTTTTCTGTCGTGAGTCAATTCTATGTCCTTTTTATGACATAAATATGACAGATGAAGGTTTTATTTAAGATTTATTTCAGTTTTGCTAATTGCTGCTGTTGCTTAAGCTGACTTTTGGCGTATTTGAGCCACTGCTGTGCCGACTGTTCAGTTGCCTGATAACCTAAAGCCTGTTCAAAATGCGACGTTGCCTGTTCGTAATGCTTTAAATTCAGAGACGCCATACCTTTTATCAAGTAAAGGTTGCCTTCGTTGTCCAGGTTTCCTTTACTGAGAGCGCTTTCCGCACTTTCCAGAGCTTTCTCGTTATTGTTCAGAGTTAAGTGTAACTGGGCAACCTGCAGCGCAAAGTTCCCGTGCTCAACCTTACCGGAAAGCTCGTTGTAGGCTTCAATTGCGAGTTCATATTCTTTCGCCTGAGTATAAGCCTGAGCCATAAATTTCAGATTATCTACTGACTTTTCAACCTGACCGTCAGACATTGCCTGGTGGATAGTTTCAGCGGCTTTATACGGCAACTCGTTAAAATAGTAAGCCTGCGCCAGTTGCTTCCACTCACTGCCTTTTTCAATAAAGCCTTGCTGCCGCGCTGCTTCTAAAACGGCTAACTGCTTGTCATCCTGCTCTAACTGAGCATAAACACCGGCAAGCTGTAACCAATATTCCGGCTTGCTATAGTCCGCAACCAAACGCTCCATCACTTTAGCAACCTGTTTGGGCTGTTCTAGTTCGTAATGCAGCGCACGCTTTAAAATCAGCCAGTTCTCATCGGGTGTTTTGTTTTTCGAGTCTGCGGCGGCTATGGCTTTATCAATGAGTGGCAAGGCTTCCTGATGTTTATCGGCCTGGTAATAGGCTTGCGCTTTTAACACCCAGGCTTTACTCATCTCGTTCTCTTTCGCTAAACCTTCCCACTGCCCCAAAAAGCCAATTGCGCGTTGGAACTGACCGTCACTTAAAGCCAACTGAGCCAGGCTGTAGAGTGTGCTTTTCTGTAAAGAATCGGGAATAGGCGACTCATTCACTACCTTTTCAAAGTAATTAATGGCTTGTTTGGTATTGCCCTGCTCGTAATACATGAAGCCATAAAAGTTCCACATCATGGCGCGCTCATAGCTGTTCATGCTGTCCGCTTTTTCAGCTACCTCGCCCAGTATTGATAGCCCCTGCTCCAGGTTACCATTGTCCGCCTGCTCCTGAGCACGGGCTAGCTGTCCGTAGACTTTTTCGCGCAACGCCGGAACACGCTCTGTCTGTTGAGCCTGAGCCGGATGCACAAATAACAACCAAACACTGCAAACCGCTAACGCCAGAAATTGTAATTTCATAAGTCACCCATTCAGTTCATTTCAAAGGTCATGCGGTTACGAACGCCGGCCACTTCAACGGCTTCACCATCAATAACCCGGGGTTTGTATTTGAACTTCAGCACGGCATCCATGGCAGCCTGATCAAAAATACCTTCCGGTTCCGCCTCTACAACAACCGGGTCTCGTACTGACCCCTGCTTTGTCACTGTAAACTCAACCACCACATAGCCCTCGATGCCACGTTGCAAGGCTCTGCGAGGATAAGCAGCCTGTACTTTCACGATAGGTAAATACTCACCGTCACTTGCCTGCAGCGACATACCATTTCCAATATCTCCGCCAGCATCCATGTTGGCAGAAAAGTCATAACCTGAACCGCTGTCAGAATCGGCAATGTCGTTATTCATTTGCGGCTGCGGTAAGTCTTCAGGCGGCTGTTCAGGCTCTGGTGGACGCTCGGGCTTGCGCTCCTTTTCCTGCACCTCTTCAGGTTCCGGCGTACGCACAAAGTCCAGTACGCTACCGCGCGGAGGCTCGCTCATGGCACCTTCACCACCACTGATTAACGATTGCATCAGGTAGAACAAGCCTATGGTGACAAATGCCGCAACCAATAGTGCTGCCAGGAATCTCATCATTTAGTCTTCATCCGTTGCTACAGAAACATCGTAAACACCTGCTGATCGGGCCGCGTCCATCACCTTAATCAGCACTCGGGTGTTTGACTCTTCATCGGCCTGGATAACAACAGAACCTTGAGGGTTTTCCGCATACAAACGTTCAATGTTGGCTTGTACCGCTCTTACGTCCACCTGTCGTTTGTCTATCCAAATTTCATTGTTTTCACTTATTGCAATGAGAATGTTGGCGCGATCTTTCTGTACCGCAGTCGCGGCATCCGGACGGTTAACATCAATTCCGGCTTCCTTCACAAAAGACGCGGTGACAATGAAGAAAATCAACATAATGAACACCACGTCGAGCATCGGCGTCATATCAATAGCGCTTTCTTCTTCTTCAATTAAATTGGCAAAATGCTGCTTCATAATCTTGTCCTCAACGTCACCTTAGTGACGCTCCAATAAAATTTTATCTTCCAGCTTCATGCGCTCCCGACGTGTGGTGCGTTGCAACCAGGTTGCTGCGAACACACCGGACAAAGCCCCGACCATGCCAGCCATGGTCGGAATTGTGGCCTTAGAAACACCTGATGCCATTGAACGTGCGCTACCGGTTCCGGTGACAGCCATAACATCGAACACTTCTATCATGCCGGTTACCGTACCCATCAGCCCCAGCAAGGGACAAAGAGCAACCAGCGCTTTAATAACCGGTAAGTTGCCGCCAAGCGCTAAACTGGCTCGCGAGATCATTGCCTGGCGAATTTGTTCGGCATTCCAGGACGACTTGTCTTCACGCTGCTGCCAGCGTTTTAGCATGTCTTTAACGCGAGCACGGTGTCCTTTCAGATAGTAAAAAATGCGTTCAAGAATCATCAGCCACATGGTGAAGATGAGAATACCGATGACCAGCAGCACTTGTCCGCCGGCCTCGATGAAGTCTCTAATCGCATTACTGAATTCAATGAGGAATAACACGGTTACTCTCCTCGCTCAGACCGCTCCGCAATAATGCCGGATGCTTGTTCCTGCAATATATGAATCAGGTTCTTACTACGGGTATGTAAGGTGGCAAATAATAAGGTCATAGGAATCGCAACCACCAGACCCAGTACCGTTGTTACCAGAGCCTGCGATATACCGCCTGCCATCAGTTTCGGGTCACCGGTGCCAAACAGTGTTATCGCCTGGAAGGTGTTGATCATGCCGGTTACCGTTCCTAACAGACCCATCAGCGGTGCAACCACAGAGATGATCTTTATAAACGTCAGGTTACGAGTGATTTTCGGCACTTCCCGCAAAATGCCTTCACTGAGCTTCAGTTCAAGCGTTTCTGTATCCGCCTGTGGGTACTTGTCTTTAATCAGCATGACGCGACCGAGCGGGTTATCATTGCTTGGCTTGTCTTTCTTAAGCTGACGTTTAACTTTGTTACCCAGCAGCATCAGTGATACAAAGCGTTCTAAGGCAAACAGCAGACCAATAGCGCCCAAAGCCAGAATGATGTAACCAACCGTACCGCCCTGGTCGATGCGCTCACCTAAACTCGGTGCCTGAACCAGTAAACCAAGAATAGAGCCGCCTGTAGGGTCAAGACCAAAGGTCACAACGCCGCTGTCGGTTTGCTGAATATCTTCCGCAGTGTTCAGATAACGACCCGAAGGTTGACGCACCAGCTCAGCAACCGAGCCCGTTGAGCTCATGCGCTCCAGATACTTACCGTTTGAAACCAGGTTAAAAGCGCCAACACGAACCACGTCCTGCTCGGCTTTGTCGCCATTAGCAGCCGTTACTTCGGTGGTGAATTCTGCCACTTTGCCCGACTCTGTCATTTCCTGTTGCAGAGCAAACCAGACACTCTCAATGTCCTCAATTGACGCCAGCTTAGAAGACGATCCCATACGTTCAGCAAGCTCGTCTAACTGCTCTGCCCGGCCCGGATACTGCGCCGAAATAACCGAATTATTAAAGTTACTGGATGCATCATTGGCAACCTGCTGCAGCACACCAAACAGCTCTTTTAGTGAGCCCATGCGCTGCGTTAAGGTGTCGCTCAAGTTACCCAAGTCGACTTCATTCTGCTCGAACTGAGTTTCCAGATTTTCAGCTCGCTGCTCTAAACGGTTACGCTCAGCAATAGCGTCAGCCAGCATGGCTTTTTGCTCTTGTTCTTTTTCACGGAAACGCTGTTCGCGCTCTTTATTACTTTCCGACTGAGAAAACTTACCCTGCTGTAACTGCTGTAACAGTTCATCTAAGTTAATCGGGTCCTGAGGGACAGGAGCTGCCAACGCCGTAACAGAAGCACATGCCAATGCCGTTACTGAAAACCATTTTGCGATACGCTGTATTAAATTCATGGTTATTACTCCTTATTGACCGGCGCTGTTTTGGGTAGAACTGTTTGATTTATTCGCAAACAGCGGCATCATCAGTAAGTCAGGTGCTAACTGCTTTCTGGCTATGCGAATCGCTTCGTCTACGGCAGGTAGGTGTTTACTGTCCAGCTCTTGCCAGCTGCGCTGCTCCTGGTTCCAAATACCTAAGTGCTGACCGTCACGCGTTTTATAAATCAATGCCACACGACCAATGCGGAGGTAGGTAACGTCTTGCTGCTGACCGTTAATTTCATGTTCTGCGGTATAGGCTTCAATATTGCGGCCATAATCGGCTTCTATCTGATAAGCCTCCATGACCCGGCGGAACTTCTCCGAAACATCAACATTCGCGCGTTCCATTAGGTCATTCAATTGCTGTAACCGCTCACTGCGCTCGGTTTGCAAAAATGGCACATCTAATTCAACAAAAGACTCAAGGGAGTCAATCATTCGCAACATCAGAGGAGTAATTTGACGCTCGACATAGCTGACCTGATCAATAGAATTATTGATGTCCTGCTTTTCACTTTCCTGGCTGCTGATTTGCTGCTCAACTTGGGTGGTATAAACTTTTAAGCCATCAATTTCTTTCATGATGCGTTTATACTGTTGCAGCCGCTCCTGCATATCATCTGAGATTTGATCGATGGTAAGCTGCGACTTACGGGCTGACTCGTTGATGGATGAAGCACCCTCAACCACAGGCTCAAGTTTATCTTCCTGTGAATAAGCAGGAGCAACAGCTAAGGCAACGGCAACTAAAACGCCAGCAGAAGTAATTAACTTCATAAATTATGACCTTTGTGAATTAATTTGTGGCGACTTTAGTGACTTTTCGTGACAGCTTAATGACCGAAAAATGTCATTTTTATGTCAGTGGCTTTATTTAGGATGAGCGGATTGCTTTATTGCGTTATTCTGGCCAATGAATTAGTTTATCCCTATCTGTTCAATTCGTTGACATCTGTCTATGGCAATCAAAAGCATTTCTTCCTCGCTGCTTACCCGGGTATTATCCGTTTACTTCGTGCTGACACTGATAGTAACTGCGGTGCAGATAGGGGCGGAGTATTTTGATACCAAGCGTGTATTGATTGCTGAACTTCAGAACCAACAAAGTACCTTCAATGGTTCACTTACGCGCTCGTTGTGGGAGTTCAATAGCAACCAAATTGATACCATCGCCGACGGACTTATCAGCATTCCCGCCATAGCCGGGGTACTTATCCGCGACGACGCCGGAAATATCCTGGTCCAGCTGGGCGAAACCACAGAAATGAGTGATTTACCGGACGATAATAGCGAAGGTATGTTACTTCCGGAACGCGAAGGTATTTTCGGTTACTACGATTCATTAATATTTGAGTTTTCCGGTCACTCCACCAAAGTCGGTGACGTCAGTCTGTTCTCGACGCGCGATATTGCTATTGACCGCATAAAAGTCAGCCTTGGCTTTATTATCGGTAATGCCATTATTAAAAGTACCTTCCTTATTGTGCTTTTTACCATTGCCTTTAACCGTATGTTAAGCCGCCCGTTAAGTGATTTAACTCAGCAAATTAAAGGGTTCCGGCTGGATAATCTGGAGCGTTCAAGAATTCGTCTGAACGACCAGCACAACAACGAGTTGGTGTTAGTTGAGCAGGCATATAACCAGTTACTCGACAATATCGAGGAGTACCAGGCAGACCTGGACCGGACCCAAAAGAAGCTCAAAGCAGCCAACCGTCAGCTGGATGAACAAAACGCCATACTCGAACAGGAAGTGGCACGCAAAACGTCGCGTTTAAGTCAGGTTATGCTGGACCTGGAGCAACGGAAAAACGAACTGGAAATGCGCCAGGAGAAACTGGAGCGCGAAGTGGGTCAGCGCCGTGCCATTGAAAATACCTTACGTCAGTCGAACCAACGCTTAGAGTCTTCACTGAACCATTTACGGGAAACACAGCAGCAATTAATTGAGTCAGAAAAAATGGCTTCATTGGGCGGTCTGGTGGCCGGTATTACTCACGACGTAAACACCCCCATTGGCATTAGTGTCACGGCCTCATCTTACTTAAGGGAGAAGCTGGATACCCTGGACCAGTCACTGCTTAATAAAGAGCTGACTCAGGCACAGTTGAAGAAGTTTATTGAAGAAGGCCGCGAAAGCCTTAACTTACTGGACAATAACCTGCACCGCGCGTCTGATCTTATCAGCAGCTTTAAGCAGGTGGCCGTCGATCAGGCATCTGACGCCATCCGCGATATTAACCTGAAAAGTTATATCGAAGATCTGGTCCAGTCATTACAGCCTCATTTAAAGAAAACCAACCATCAGGTGCAGCTCGAATGCGCCGATGACATTTTTATACGTTGCCCTGCAGGGGCTTTATCACAGATATTCACCAACTTGATTCTTAACTCATTACGTCATGCTTTCGACGGCATCAATAACGGCGTTATGACCATTTCTATTAAGCTCGATGGTGAAACACTTCAGGTGCGCTACTCAGATACCGGCAACGGCTTATCTCAGGAACAGCTCAGCCGTCTGTTTGACCCCTTCTTTACCACCAAACGGGACCAGGGTGGCAGCGGACTGGGTACGCATATTGTCAGAAACCTGGTAACCCAGACTCTGTCCGGCGAAATTAGAGCCGAGAGCGAACCCGGTGACGGTTTAAGCTATTTCTTTTCGTTTCCTGTACAGGTTTTAAACTGACAGACCTCCCTTAACGGGATACAATCCGCTGTTATCTTTCTTTACTATGTTGCGACAGGAACAGCTTATCTATGTGGTTTAAAAATCTTCGGTTTTACCAATTCAGCGAAACCTTTTCATTACCCGATGACTTCTCTGAACAGCTAGCGGAACACAGCTTTCACCCCTGTTCGCGCTCCGATCAGAGCTCATTCGGCTGGACTTCCCCTTTTGGTGCGGACAACGAAGTACTGATCCACAGCCTGGGTAACTGCTGGCTGCTTTGTGCAAAACGTGAAGAAAAAGTGCTGCCAAGCACAGTGGTCAACGCACAGCTGGATGAAAAAGTTCGCCAGATTAGTGAAGTTGAAGGCCGTTCGGTACCACGTAAAGAAAAACAGAATTTAAAAGAAGATTTAATTCACCAGCTTTTACCACAGGCGTTTAGTCGTTTTCGTCAAAGCTGGGGTTATATTGACCTCGACCGTCAAATTATTGCAATTGATGAATCTGCAGCCAACAAAGCCGAAGACTTTTTAGGGTTACTCCGCTCTTCTGTAGGCTCTTTACCTGTGCGTCCGGTAAGCCCCGGCGATGCCGTTGAAACTTACCTGACTCACTGGCTGCAAAGCACAGACTTACCAAACCCTTTTGAGTTTGGTGACGAGGCCGAGCTACGTTCCCCCCAGGCCGATGGCGGCATCATTCGTTGTAAACAGGAAGACTTAACCCGCGAAGACATTCAGGCGCACTTAGCCGGCGGCAAACAGGTGACTCGCTTAGGTTTGGTTTGGCAGGAGAACTTAGAGTTTATTGTCGAGTCTGACATGGCCCTTAAACGAGTTAAGCCCACTGACCGTCTGCTTGACGCCAAAGATGATTTAGTGGATCCAAGCCCGGAAGAGAAAATTGATGCCGACTTCGCCTTAGTGAGTGCAGAAGCCGGACTTCTATTTGATGATTTAAAACGAGCCTTTGGTTAAGACAGTAACTCCAGCATTTGGCGGTAGGAATCCTGAACCGATTCCTGCTGCCAAAAATCATCCGTTTTAATAACTCCTCGCATTTGATACTCAACAACAGTCACACTGTTTTTATTGGGTTTGGCATTACCGGTCAATAAGCTCGCCAAATGGACAATATCGCAGTAGTTCACCGTTATCGCATCGTCTAATTCCATCCGGCCTTTGTAAAAATGCAACGGCACCTGCACCAAGTTGGGTGTGAACTGCCAATAACGCAGAATATTACTGCCTAATGCAGAACTGAACTGAGTAATACATTCGTTAATAAACGACGGATTCGCGAAACTGTCTTCAAACTCGTTGGCCATACGCAAAATTGGGGCAACACCAATGCGTGAAATCATCCCGGCTAACAAAGACACATCCTGATGTAACCGATGACCGATTCCCCGCCGTTGAAGATCCTGAGTGATAACGACAGAGGCTGCGGCTATTTCACGGCTTTCGTTAATAAACTGCTCAGAAAACATTTTTACGATGTCATTATCGGGTTTGAATACCTGCTCCATCGCCATTGCCAGTGCCAGAGTACGAATACGCCGCATGCCGATACGGGTCAACGCCTGCATCAAACTCTCAGCCTTATTTCTTCCGCCCAGATAAGCACTGTTTGCCAGACGAATCAGGCGGGCACTCAATACGGTATCTTGCTGGATAATATGACTAAGATCGTGCAGGTTACAATCTGGGTCCATGGTTGCGTTACGCACTTGCTCTGCTGTTTCAGGTAAGCCCGGAAGCTTGAGCTCATCGCGCTTAAGTCGCTCGTCAATTAGCAGATATAACGCATTTTGCGATGACATTTTAAGTCCTTATTATTATGGTTTTCTTGCTTCTCAAAAAGCTTGGAAGTAGATTAACAGAACTTGCCAACAACACAATTTATACAAAAGTCATATTATGAAAAAAACACTGTTTAGTTTAGCCCCACTGGCGCTGATTTTAATGGGCTGCAGCGAGCCTGAGCCAACCGATAAAAAATCAATTGAGAATTACGAATTAGTTGCTGAAGCTGAACAACGGCTTGATATTTATACACCTTATCAGCTCAAGACCGACTTATCGCATTTGTCAGACGACCAGAAAAAGATGGTCAGTTTACTCATAGATGCGTCGGAGATTATGGACAACCTTTTCTGGCGACAAGCTTTCCCCGGAAATAAAGAAAGCCTTTTAAGCAGTGTTGAAGGTGACGTGCGTGAATTTACCGCAATTAATTACGGCCCCTGGGATCGCCTCAATAACAACAAACCTTTCTTGACCGGTTTTGAGGAAAAACCTGAAGGTGCGAATTTCTACCCGGCCGATATGAGTAAAACTGAATTTGAAAATGCAGACCTTGCTGACAAAGACAGTCTATACACGTTGTTGCGCCGTGATGAGCAAGATGAATTGATTACCGTACCCTATTCAGAAGCTTTTAAAGATTCATTAACCAGAGCTTCGGACATACTCCTTGAAGCCGCAGACCTAGCAGAGAGTCAGGCATTCGCCAAATATTTGCGCCTGCGCGCCGAGGCTTTTTTAAGTAATGAATACCAGCCGTCAGATATGGCCTGGATGGAAATGACCGATAACGATGTTGATGTGGTTATTGGCCCTATCGAAAACTACGAAGACCATCTGTACGGTTACAAAACCGCGTTTGAATCTTATGTTTTGATAAAAGATAAAGCATGGAGCGAGCGCTTAGCGAAATACGCTGAGTATTTACCGCAATTACAGGAAGGCTTGCCCGTTGAGCCGGCTTACAAAGCAGAAATGCCGGGCGCCAATGCTCAGCTAAATGCCTACGACGCGGTTTACTATGCCGGTCACTCCAATGCAGGCAGTAAGACCATTGCCATAAACCTGCCTAACGACGAAGAAGTTCAGCTGGAAAAAGGCACTCGCCGCTTACAGCTGAAAAACGCCATGCAAGCTAAGTTCGATAAAATTCTGGTGCCTATTGCAGAGCAGTTAATTGTGCCGGAGCAGCGCGAGAACATTACGTTTAATGCCTTCTTTGCCAATACCATGTTCCACGAAGTGGCACACGGCCTGGGTATTAAAAACACCCTGAATGACAAAGGCACCGTGCGTTCGGCATTGAAAGAGCACGCTTCTGCGCTGGAAGAAGGTAAAGCCGATATTCTGGGGCTTTACATGGTCACCCAGTTGTTTGAACAAGGCGTTTTAGCTGAAGGTGAGCTGGAAGACTATTACACCACCTTTATGGCCAGTATTTTCCGCTCGGTGCGCTTTGGTGCATCCAGTGCCCACGGCAAAGCCAACATGATTCGTTTCAACTACTTTGCCGATGAAGGCGCCTTCAAGCGCAATGAAAAAGGCCAATACGCCATTGATATGGACAAAATGCGTGCCGCCATGAACAGCCTTTCAGAAAAAATTCTGACCCTGCAAGGCGACGGCGACTACAACGGTGTGGCTGAACTGGTTGCAACCTTAGGCGTTGTCAGCCCACAGCTCAAAGCCGACCTCGACAAACTCGCCGACGCCGGCATCCCCGTTGACGTCACCTTCAAACAAGGCAAAGACGTGCTAGGGCTATAGAGCGTGTGGAGGGATTGAACCACGAGCGCTGAGGCTTCAGGAGCTACTGCGGAGGACGCCCGTGAATACATCCCTGTAGGGCTTGGGCAGCGCCATCCATGGCGCTGCACACCTCCTCAGTAGCTCCCGAAACCATTGGGCGCACTCATGGTCCATTCCCCCCACACGACCAATGGTAGATAGGGCCGGTTGCTCACTTGTAAGCGTTACGAGTGTTGAACCTCCTGTGGCGGAGTGTCGAAGGCCAAGGATGGCCTTCGTCAAGCGTTCATGGATGAACTCGTAGCGTCTCCGCCACAGGAGGTTCAATGCTCAAGCGAAACAAGTGACAACCGGCCCTCCTCCCAGCTTGGCTATTGCGCGGTCAATATATTCGGTATAGCATATATATGGATTATCGAATATATGGTGTTACCTGATGACGAAGGTTTTGTTTCTGTGTACGGCGAATTCTGCGCGGTCTTTGATGGCGGAGGCTATTTTTCGGCAGTTTGCTGGTGATGATTTTGAGGTTGCCAGTGCAGGTACTGAGCCGACACAACCTGAGCCGGGAGCTTTAGCGGCATTAGAGCACTTGGGTGTTGAAACTGATGGGCTGCATTCAAAAGCGCTTGATGAAATTAATCTCAATAGCTTTGATTACGTGATAAGCCTCTGTGATCGTGCTCGCACTGAATGCCAGACTTTATGCGGCGATCAGCATTTCATTGCCTGGGACTTCCCCGACCCGGTGGCCAGTAAAAAAGCGGATGCTTTTAAGAAAACGGCGCACGAATTAAGCGAGCGTATAAAGATGCTGTTGCTTATTTTACGCAAGAAAAGTGACCGTCCGCAGCTGTTTGATGCACCGCATGAGTTCTTCAAAATTATGGCTGACCCCCTGCGCCTGAAAATGATTTTGATGCTGCAACACCATGGTGAGTTATGTGTTTGTCAATTCGTGGACGCGACTGGTATGTCACAGCCAAAAGTGTCGCGGCATTTGGCGCAACTGCGCGAATACGGCTTATTAGCCGACCGTAAAGATCAGCGCTGGGTGTACTATCGAATTAATCCCGCCCTACAGGACTGGATGGCGACTATGATTAAAACCACGGCGGCTTATCACGCGTCGTTAATTCCTCAACAGGTCAAGGATGTCGATAATGGGTGTGTTTGAACGGTTTTTATCGGTTTGGGTCGCTCTGGCGATTATTGCAGGAACCTTACTGGGCAATGTATTCCCGGCAATTTTTGAATTCTTGTCAGGTATTGAATTTGCACAAGTTAACCTGATTATCGCCGTACTGATATGGCTGATGATTTATCCAGTGATGGTGCAGGTAAACTTCGAATCTATTACACAAATTGCTAAAGAGCCCAAGGGGCTTATTCTAACGGTCGTTATTAACTGGCTGGTAAAACCCTTCACCATGGCGCTGGTTGGCTGGCTGTTTTTCAAAGGTGTATTTGCTGACTTTATTCAGCCGGAGACCGCTAACGAATACCTGGCCGGGGTCATTCTACTCGGTGTTGCTCCTTGCACGGCTATGGTGTTTATCTGGAGCCAACTGACCAAAGGCGATGCCAGTTATACTCTGGTACAGGTATCGGTCAACGACGTCATTATGATTTTTGCCTTTGCCCCAATTGCCGCCCTGTTGCTGGGTATTACCGATATTATTGTGCCCTGGCAAACCTTGCTGTTAAGTGTTGGCCTATACGTAGTAGCCCCCCTTATTGCCGGGCTGTTAACGCGCCAGCGGCTAAAGAGCAAAGCAGAATCGCAGCAGCATAATGTCGACTCTGCACTGCAGGCCTTTGATACGCGCATAAAGCCCTGGTCCATTGTCGGCTTACTGCTAACCGTGGTGCTGCTGTTTGGCTTTCAGGCAGAGGTGTTACTCACACGTCCACTGGACATTGCCATGATAGCAACCCCGTTGCTGATTCAAACCTACGGCATTTTTGCTATCACTTTTATTATCGCGTTACTGATTAAGTTGCCTTATAGAATTGCGGCTCCGGCCTGCTTAATTGGCACATCCAACTTTTTTGAGTTAGCAGTAGCTGTGGCTATTTCATTATTTGGTTTGCAGTCCGGCGCGGCGTTGGCCACTGTTGTTGGTGTATTGGTTGAAGTACCGGTGATGCTCTCTTTAGTCTGGTTCGCGAATAAGACGAAACACTGGTTTACATCAAGTTAAAGGGGAATGATGAGCGCAAAAACCCTTTAGATACTGGAGGGGGAGTTTGTTGTCTTGTAAGCGTTATGAGTGTTGCGCCCCCTATGGTGGAGTGTCGAAGGCCAAGGATGGCCTTCGTCAAGCCCTCATGGATGAGCTTGTAGCGTCTCCGCCATAGGGGGCGCAATGCTCAAGCGAAACAAGACAGCAAACTCCCCCCCGAGCCCAAAAGCAGGCAGGTAAGAGATACACAAAAGGAGTCTTTTATGACGATTAAAGTTGGAATTAACGGTTTGGGTCGTATTGGCCGTCTCGCTTTGCGGGTGGCGTGGGAAAACCCTGACCTGGAGGTTGTTCAGGTGAATGACCCGGGTGCCGATGCAGCTACTTTTGCGCACTTACTCAATTTTGACTCGGTGCATGGTCGCTGGGGTTATGAAGCCGAAGGCGCGGACAATGCTATTCAAATTGGTGGGGAACGCATTGCTTTTACTCAACACAAAACCATTGCTGACAACGACTGGAGTGGTTGTGATGTGGTTTTAGAAGCCTCCGGTAAGATGAAAACCGTGAAGGTGCTCAACGACTACCTGTCACAGGGCGTTAAACGAGTCGTCGTCTCAGCTCCGGTCAAAGAGCCCGGAGCGCTGAACATTGTTATGGGCGTTAATGACCACCTCTATGATCCTGACAAGCATCAGATAATCACTGCCGCGTCCTGCACAACCAACTGTCTGGCGCCTGTGGTTAAAGTTCTGCAGGAAAAAATAGGTATTAAGCATGGGTCTATTACCACCATTCACGATTTAACCAACACGCAGACCATTCTGGACGCGCCGCACAAAGACTTACGCCGAGCCCGTGCCTGCGGCATGAGCTTAATTCCTACATCCACCGGTTCAGCAACGGCCATTGTGGAGATTTTCCCGGAACTGAAGGACAAAATTGACGGCCACGCTGTACGAGTCCCCCTTGCCAATGCGTCCCTAACCGACTGTGTATTCGAAGTGGAAAAGTCCACTTCTGTTGAAGAAATTAATGGCTGGATGAAAGAAGCCGCCGAAGGTGAGCTTAAAGGCATTCTGGGTTACGAAGAACGCCCGTTAGTGTCAATAGATTACAAAACTGATCCTCGCTCAAGCATTGTCGATGCCCTGTCGACCAAGGTCGTTAACGGCACGCACGTTAAAATTTATGCCTGGTACGACAACGAGTGGGGTTATGCAAACCGTGCAGTTGAGCTGGTAGAAAAGGTTGGCTAATGCTGAGTAAGCTATCTCCTGCGATCCGCCAGTATTTAATTGTCACGGGTAATTATTGGGCTTTTACCCTGACTGACGGCGCGCTGCGTATGCTGGTGGTGCTGCATTTCCACCAGTTGGGTTACAGTGCGCTGGAAGTGGCCATGTTGTTCCTGTTCTACGAGTTTTTCGGCATAGTCACTAACCTGTTTGGTGGCTGGCTGGGGGCCCGTTGGGGGCTCAATCGCACCATGAACATTGGGCTCGGCATACAAATTGTGGCACTCGCCATGCTGTTGGTGCCCAGTTCGATGCTCACTGTTATTTGGGTGATGGCGGCTCAGGCGCTGTCCGGTATTGCCAAAGATCTCAATAAAATGAGCGCCAAAAGCACCATTAAGCTACTGGTGCCGGACGACAAACAAGGCCAGCTGTATAAGTGGGTCGCCATACTCACTGGCTCAAAAAACACATTAAAAGGCGTTGGCTTTTTCCTGGGTGGCTTGTTGCTTACATTAATTGGCTTTCAGGGCGCAGTGCTTGCCATGGCAGTTATGCTCAGCCTGGTTTGGGTAGGCAGTTTGATCTTCCTGAAAAAAGAGTCTGGCAAAGCCAAGTTCAAACCTAAATTTAAAGACATTTTATCCAAAAGCCGTCCTATTAATATTCTATCGGGCGCGCGTTTTTTACTTTTTGGCGCCCGCGATGTCTGGTTTGTGGTGGCCTTACCGGTGTTCTTAGCCAGCCAGCTGGACTGGAGCCACTGGCAAGTGGGCAGCTTTTTGGCCTTGTGGGTTATTGGCTACGGTTTTGTGCAAAGCATTGCGCCTAAATTCACAAAAAGTAGCAAGGACGTGCCCAAAACTCAGGCGGTGGTATGGAATGCACTACTGACGCTGAGCCCTCTCGCACTTGCTTTGGCGCTTTGGCAACACTTGCCGGTTACCCAAAGCATTATTATTGGCTTAGGGTTGTTTGGTATTCTGTTCGCTATTAATTCGTCGTTACACAGCTATCTTATTGTCTCTTACTCACGAGCCGACGGTGTGTCATTGGACGTAGGCTTTTACTACATGGCCAATGCAGCCGGGCGTCTATTAGGCACCATTTTATCGGGTTGGGTGTATCAGCAATGGGGACTGGTTGCTTGCCTAATGATATCAACGCTGTTATTGCTATTATCCACTACTGCAATTAGTTTTTTGCCCGAGCGGGAGCAGCATCGCGTCTGATATATCGTAGCCCGACATTTATGTCAGGTGCGATATCTGACCTGACGTAAACATCAGGCTACGCCGACGTGGAAATCACTTGTAGTTGGCACATTTTATGCTAAAATTCGCGCTCTTTTTTTGACCAGCCTAAAACCAGAAGGAGCCACCTACGTGCTGACGCGTATTACGCCACCCTAGCCGTCACTTCCCTGTCACAGGTGCGCAGTAGGCTGTTCACTGCTTTTCTGGTCATTCCGGCCGCTTTATGTTTGCTATTAAAATTTGGTGTCATTTAACTATGTTGAAGTCTATCCAGCAGAACTGGTTTTCTAATATACGTGGTGATTTTCTCTCAGGTATTGTCGTTGCTCTAGCGCTAATTCCTGAAGCTATCGCATTCTCTATTATCGCCGGTGTTGATCCGAAAATAGGCTTGTACGCTTCTTTCTGTATTGCCGTTGTTATCGCTTTTACGGGTGGCCGCCCGGGTATGATATCTGCCGCAACCGGCGCTATGGCCCTGCTAATGGTCACCCTGGTCAAAGATCACGGACTTCAGTACCTGCTAGCCGCCACTCTATTGACCGGCGTACTGCAAATAATTGCCGGCTACCTCAAACTTGGGGAGCTGATGCGCTTTGTTTCACGCTCGGTAGTCACGGGTTTCGTTAACGCGCTGGCCATTCTGATTTTTATGGCACAATTGCCAGAGCTGACCAATGTCACCTGGCACGTTTATGCAATGACCGCAGCAGGCCTCGCCATTATTTACGGTTTCCCCTACGTTCCGGTTATCGGTAAAATACTGCCCTCTCCGCTGGTTTGTATCGTGTCCTTAACCATAGTTGCCGTATTCTTAGGCTTAGATATTCGAACCGTTGGCGATATGGGTGAATTACCAGACACCTTGCCGATATTCCTGTGGCCTGATGTTCCGTTAAACTTTGAAACCTTAGCGATAATTTTCCCTTACTCTGCGGCACTTGCGGTTGTTGGTATTCTTGAGTCACTAATGACAGCAACCATTGTTGACGACTTAACCGATACTTCCAGCGACAAAAACCGCGAATGTAAAGGTCAGGGTATTGCGAACATTGGCTCTGGTTTACTCGGCGGTATGGCGGGTTGTGCCATGATTGGTCAGTCGATTATTAATGTAAAGTCTGGCGGTCGTACTCGACTCTCCACACTTGTCGCCGGTATATTCTTATTGGTCATGGTTTTAGTTCTGGATAAATTACTGGTGCAAATTCCAATGGCCGCATTAGTTGCCGTAATGATAATGGTCTCTATTGGTACCTTTAGCTGGAGCTCCATTAAGAACTTGAAGAAGCATCCACTGTCCACCAATATTGTCATGGTAACCACGGTTGCTGTCGTTGTCGCAACACATAACCTGGCTTATGGCGTTCTGGTTGGCGTGCTTCTGGCTGCTATGTTCTTTGCGAACAAAATTGGTCATTATCTTTACGTTAAATCAGACATCGATGCGGACGGCAATAAGCGTACCTACCGTGTCATTGGACAGGTATTTTTCAGTTCATCTGAAAAGTTTCTTGCGGCATTTGATTTTAAGGAAGGGGTTGAGCAGATTGTCATTGACCTGAGTCATGCTCACTTCTGGGATATTACCGCCGTTGATGCGCTTGATCGGGCTGTAGTCAAATTTCGCCGTGAAGGTGCCGAAGTTGAAGTCATTGGGCTGAACGAAGCCAGTGCAACTATCGTTGACCGTTTTGGCGTACACGACAAGCCTGATGCCGTTGACAAGCTGATGGGCGGTCACTAATGGAAAAGGATTCAATAATGAAACATGTTGTTGCTTGTATTGATGGTTCCGCGTCAACGCAGTCAGTCTGTGATTACGCCAGTTGGGCGGCGTTACGTTTAAGTACGCCTCTGACACTCTTTCATGTTCTGGACCAAGCCCGCTACCCTACCGAACCGGATATGACCGGCAACATAGGTTTAGGCAGCAGAGAAGCCTTGCTTGAGCAATTAGCAGAACTGGACCAGCAACGCAGCAAGCTTGCTTTAGAGCAAGGTCACCACATGCTTGAAAGCGCAAAGGAAAGAGCGCTTCATGACGGTGTCGAACAGGTCAATCTGCGACAACGTCATGGTGATTTAGCCGAGTCTCTTTTAGAAATTGAAGACTCTATGCGGCTACTGGTTATGGGCCTTCATGGCGAAGACACCTCTCGCACCAACCGCGTGGGTAGTCAGCTTGAAACTGTTGTACGAACCATGCACCGACCAATACTGGTTGCGCCTGAAGAGTTCACTGAACCGAAAAGTGTCATGCTGGCATTTGATGGCAGCGACTCTTCTCGAAAAGGCATTCGTCTTTTGGCTGAAAGCCCAATATTTCGTGGACTGCCACTGCATTTGGTGATGGTGGGTGCTGACACGAATGACAGCTACGCCTCTATTGAAGCGGCAGCAAACCATCTGCGTGAGCTGGGTCATAACGTGCATTTTGAAATACGCTCCGGGGAAGTTGAACCGACTCTGCACGCCTATCAAAAAGAGCATAATATTGATCTAATGGTAATGGGTGCCTATGGTCATTCGCGTATTCGTCAGTTTTTAGTTGGCAGTACCACAACCAGTTTGTTACAAACGACCAACTCTGCTTTATTGCTGCTGCGTTAATCGCAGACAAAATGATCTCAAGGAAAATAATATGACCCCAGACTGGGAAGAGTTTGATCTTGATGACCGCTTAATTGCGGTCCTTCGGGACGCACAACTGAACAAACCGGCAAAAGTACAGCAACAGAGCATTCCTGCAGCCCTCGATGGCAGAGACTTGCTTGTTAGTGCCCCGACAGGAACCGGCAAAACCTTAGCCTTCCTGTTACCGGCTCTGCAACATTTGCTGGACTTCCCACGTCAACAGCCAGGTCCTGCACGCATTCTGGTTCTTGCTCCAACTCGCGAACTGGCTGAGCAGATTCATCAGCAGGCCCAACAGTTTGAAAGCAAGACGGGGTTGTCGTCCGTTGTGGTGACCGGCGGTATTAATTACGGCTCGCAACTGTCTCTGCTGGAAAAAACGCACGATATTCTGGTCGCCACACCCGGTCGCCTGATGGATTTACTCGAAGCCGAACAGTACAACCTGGAAGGCATAGAGTGGCTGATCATTGATGAAGCCGACCGCATGTTGGACATGGGCTTTGCAGCAACAGTTAAAGAAATGGCACTGCAGGCACGCCATCGCCAACAGTCATTGCTACTGTCTGCAACACTGAATAGCTCAGGTGTTATTAAGTTTTCGCGCGAGCTGCTGACGGAACCTGAATACATTGACGTTCAGCCACCAAAGCGTGAACGTGGTAAAATTGTTCAGTGGGTACACTTAGCGGATACCGATGAGCATAAACGACAGCTTTTAATGAGCACACTGAAAGAACACCAGGGGCGGCAGTTTGTTTTCGTCAGAACACGTGAGCGGGTAGAGCTCATCGCCAACTTTTTACGCAGTCAGTTTGGTACCGGGCGCAAAATTGTCACCTTGCGGGGCGACATGCCGCAAAGTGATCGCCAGCGCATCATGAACGAGTTAAAACAGACCACAGATATCACGCTAGTAGCTACCGATATAGCCGCAAGAGGCCTGGACGTTGATGATATTACCGTGGTTGTTAACTACGACTTACCAAAACAAGCGGACGTCTATCTGCACAGAATTGGCCGCACCGCTCGCGGTGGACAAAAAGGCATAGCCATTTCATTAGTGGAAGCGCACGATGCTTTATTACTGGGGCGTATTGAACGTTACTTAGACGCTAAGCTCGACAGAAGAACCATTCAGGGCTTGAAGCCTCAGTATAAGTTCCCGTCGACAGAAAAGGCTCGTTCTAAGAAGAAAGATAAAAAGAAAAAGGATGCAAAGAAAAAAGATACAAAGAAAAAGTCGCGTTAACGCGACTTTTTTCTTAGGTATTTTTCTCTCAAGTGATGCCAGGCAAAGTAAGCGATAACGCCGCTGGCATCCGCTAACCAGTCATAAACATCTGCGCCACGCCCCGGCGCATAAGCCTGAGCCAATTCAATCATTAAACCGTAGCAGGCTAAAAACAAAAGCGATAACCTGGCAGACAACGCAAAGGCCCGGTGGAACGTCAAAGCCAGAACGAAGAAGATCACAAAATGAACCAGCTTATCCATATAAGGGATACTCTGAGCTCCGGTACTGGGGAACTGCCACAGAAATAAAAAGGTGGTTATCGACAGCAGAACAAAAAACAGAACTCTTGCCAGCATAATTTACTTCTCTATTAAATTAAGGCTTATAAACCGATACGTTGCTATAGCCATTTTCGTGCAATAACAAAGCCTGCATCCGGCTCATAATGCCCTGATCACAATACAGCAGGTATTCACGACTTTGATCCAATTCAGCAAATTGAGTGGCTAATTTAAAAAATGGTATCTCAATAACCTCTACATCTACCGACAAAGGCGCAGCTTCAATTTCTTCATCATTTCGAATATCTATGATGGTGGTATGACTTTTGAGTTCCGTGGTTGTATCCGGCAGCTCCAGTTCTTTATCAGTTTGAGTTGCTATATCCTGCATGCTGAGTACGTTTGACGCCTGCACCACTTGCTCGAGTAAATCTTTATTAAGCTTTGCTTCTTCGGCTTCGATAACCGCAGGAATAGCTTTAACCGTTGGCTTATTTGAAATAACCCCACAGTATTCGGGAATCGATTTTGCCAAAGGCTCGGTGCCAATACGCTTGGCTTCATCAACAATTTCTTGTTTGTCCTTGGTAATAAGAGGCCGTAAAACTAACGCATCGGTTGCCTGGTCAATAACCCGCAAATTAGCCAGAGTTTGACTGGAAACTTGCCCCATCGCCTCGCCGGTGACCAAAGCCTGAGCTTTGACATAGCGCGCAACTTTATCGGCAGCACGTAGCATTTGACGCTTCAATACCACGCCCATTTGTCCGTTTTCCACATTGGTAAGAATGTCATCAACAATGGGCGCAAAATCAACGCTGATGAACTTAATGGGATGCGAAGCGCTGTAACGCTTCCAGAGGTAATAGGCTATTTGACGCACGGCCACTTCATGAGCATCGCCGCCTAAATTAAAGAAGCAGAAGTGCGTTCGCGCACCGCGCCGGATAAACTCATAGGTTGCAACGCCTGAATCAAAACCGCCGCTAAGCAAGGACAATACAGTTTCCTGAGTAGGAATTGGAAAGCCACCTAAACCTTTAATACGCTCTCCAACCAGGTGCACGACCTTATTCGTAATTTGCAGTGCAATTTCAAGGTCGGGTTTAGAAAGGTTAACGGATGCATCGGGAACGCGTTGCAGCAAATAGCCACCAATGTAACGCTCCAGCTGCTGCGAGTTAAATTCGTGATGCCCCTTGCGCTTAACACGCATAGCAAAGGTTTTACCCGGCAGGCGCTGTAGCCAGTGTTCGCCCACTAATTCCGCAATGGCATCAAAGTCGGTTAATGGCTGCTCGATAACCTCTGCAAACCAGGAAATGCCCGGCGTATTCTGTAAGACTTCTTTGATTTGATTACGTACCTCAGAATCATCGCCAGCGGCTGAAACCTCAATTCGGTCCCACAGCCACTTTGCGTAAACCGAGTCATCTATTGGAGCCAGAATTTTACGCAGGTTATTGGTAAGTACTTTACCGTAACGCTTGCGTACAGAGCGGCTTTTAATGGTAATTTCGGCGTGCAGGCGAACAACAAACTTCATAGCAAAATCGTCAAGTCTTTAGGAAAGTGGGCAATTATACGTGTCCTGCCCGACAGAAACCAGCACTCAGTCAATAACATCAACCGGGTCAGATTCTGCCGCCTTACCCTGCATAACCGAAATTTCAACCCGGCGATTGCGCTTACGATTTTCTTCAGAATTGTTTGGTACTAATGGTTTAGTGTCGGAGAAGCCCATGACAACCAAGCGGTCCTCACTAAAGTCTTCAACTTTCAGCATTTCTTCAGCAACGGCCACCGCGCGTTTGCTGGAGAGATCCCAACGCGACGAGTAGATTTCTGAAACCAGACGTTCATTATCACTGTGCCCGGAAATGGTAATTTCGCCGGGAATATCTTTTAATGCCTCGGCAACCTGCTGAATGATAGGCCGGAACTGCGGCTGCAAGAACGCAGAACCTTCAGGGAATGAGCCCTGCTCGCGAATACGAATAATGATTTGCTGACCATGCTGTTCCAGCTCTATGGTTCCGGCTTTAATTTCATTCTCTAGCTGTTGTTCAATGCGGCGCATAAGCTCTTTAGACACCTGAGTCATGGCTTCGGTGTTTTCAGATTCAGCTTCTTTTTGATCTTCTGCGCTGTCAGCTTCCTGACCACCACGTTCGGTTTGTTGCCCCCCGGCAAAATCAGACTCGCCTTCCTGGAATTCCAGCATTTGCTGGGTCATTTCAACGGTTTGTTGCTGAATGGTTTCAATGGGGGTCGGCTCCGGACGGCCGGGCCGGAATTCCTGTGCAATGACACTGGTACCTTTAGGAATGTCTTTAACTTCAATTTTATTCTGTACACCTAAGGCGTACTTCATAGAGCCGGCAATTTGCTTAAACTTTAATACATCCATTTCGGAGAAAGCCAGCAAGAGCACGAAGAAGCACATGAGCAAAGTCATGAGATCGGCAAAGGTTGCCATCCACATAGGTAAGCCCGCTGGCGGGCAGTTGCAGTCTTCTTCTTCTTCGTCTCTGACTTTCTCTGAGGCCATGACTACTCGTCCTCATCCTCATTACCAATACGCTTAGATTCAGCCAGGTAATTACGCAAAATACCTTCAATGACACGAGGGTTTTGACCGTCCTGAATACCTAAAATTGCATCCAGTATCAATTGTTGGTTCAGTTTTTCCTGTTCTGCGCGCAGCAACAGTTTATTGGCAATAGGAATAGCAATAACGTTCGCCAGAAACGCACCATAAAGCGTGGTTAACAAGGCAACGGCCATAGCCGGACCTATGGCTTTAGGGTCGTCCATATTGGAAAGCATAGCGACCAAACCAATCAAGGTACCTATCATACCCATTGCCGGGGCGACATCACTGAGTATTTTAAATACGCGAGCACCTTCCTCGTGACGAGAAAAACTCATTTTTATGTCTTTTGACAAGGTTTGGCGAACCACTTCGGCGTCATGCCCATCAACCAGCATGTCGACGCCTTTACGAAAAAACTTATTCGGAATTTCCGCCTCTTCCAAAGCCAGGAAACCGCCTTTTCGCGCAGAGTCAGCCATTTCAACGGCAGTGTCGATAAGCTCTTGTGGGTGTTCAATTTTAAAGAAAAAGGCCTTAACGACGACTTTTCCCGTCCCTAAAAACTGGCTTAACGAGAAATTAGCTAAGGTTATAAATAATGAGCCACCGAATACGATAAAAAACGAACGCGCATCGATAAAAAGACTTATATCCCCACCCAGAATCATGGCGACCACAACAAAGCCGATGGCGCCGATAATTCCTATGAGCGTTGCTATATCCACTCAGCTTTCCTCCCCGATTTGCGTTTTCGCTTATGCTGCTGTGCTCATTCTTAAACAATAGCGCCGCTCTGACAAGCGACATCTGATCATCTTACACAGGAATAATGAGATCATCGGCTGACATTCGGGATTCTTTATCGGATAATTAACTTTCATTCTTGTAGCAATGCGGCTCAAAACAGATTTTAAGGCAGACTCAGCTATGGCAGAAGAACAGAAGCAGCAATCCTTTGAACAGGCTCTTGAACAGTTAGAGCAACTGGTTAATGAACTGGAGCAAGGCGATTTACCCTTAGAGCAGTCGCTGAAAAAGTTTGAGCAGGCCATTGCGCTGTCACGCTCCAGCCAGCAACAATTGCAGCAGGCTGAACAAAAAGTCACAACCCTGTTAGCCGAGCAACAACAATCAGGCAATGATGAAAGTGATGGAGAACTGATGTGACGATTAATTCGTTAACAGCAGATACAAGAAAGCAAGTCGACACATTTTTACAGCAGAAGCTCGAGCCCCTGACGTTAAATAAGCGTTTGAGCCAAGCAATGCAGCATGGTGTTTTACTGGGTGGGAAGCGTATTCGCCCCTATCTGGTAATGACTGTTGCCGATATCTGCGGCGCCAACCAAGACGATGCCTTGCGTGCAGCAGCTGCTATTGAATTAATTCACGCTTATTCATTAATTCATGACGACTTACCGGCCATGGACGATGACGATTTACGTCGCGGACAACCAACTTGCCATATTGCGTACGATGAAGCGACAGCTATTCTCGCAGGTGACGCACTGCAAACTCTGGCCTTTGAAATACTGACCGAAAGCAGCATGCAGGGCATACCGGCAGAGCGCCAACTGCAACTCGTTCATGTATTGGCTAAAGCCAGCGGTGCCCGGGGCATGTGTGCCGGTCAGGCAATTGATTTACAGGCAACGGCAAAGAACCTTACCGAAAGTGCACTGGAGCAAATGCATTTAAGTAAAACCGGCGCATTAATAACAGCAGCAGCCAGCATGGGCGTTTTATGTGGTAGCAGCGCAGCCCAAAAGTGGCAAGAAAAATTCGAACAATTTGCGCGTTATTTGGGGCTGGCATTTCAAGTACAGGATGATATTCTCGATGTTGTAGGTAACACTGAAGCACTGGGTAAACCTCAGGGTTCAGATGCCGCGTCTGAAAAATCCACATACGTGCGTTTGTTAGGTATTGAAGGCGCTCAACGACGCTTACAAAACTTACATAACAAAGCGCTACAGTCATTAAGCGATATCCCTTACAATACCGACAAACTCGAACAATTTTCCGACTTGCTGTTAAAGCGGGACCACTAACTGAATGACTCAACAATATCCGTTACTCGATAAAATTAATTTACCCGCCGACTTGCGTCGCCTGTCACGCTCGCAATTACCTGACTTGTGCGCTGAAATTCGTCAGTTTTTGCTGACATCGGTCAGTCAGAGCAGTGGCCACCTTGCCTCCGGTTTAGGTACGGTTGAGTTAACAGTCGCCCTGCACTACATCTACCACACTCCTGAAGACAAGCTGGTGTGGGATGTTGGCCATCAGGCTTATCCGCATAAAATACTGACCGGGCGTAAACAGCAGTTGCACAGCATTCGCCAGAAAGACGGGTTACACCCTTTTCCGTGGCGGGAAGAAAGCGAATACGATGTCTTATCGGTGGGTCACTCAAGCACGTCGATATCTGCTGCTTTAGGCCTGGCCGTGGCAGCGCAACGCCAAAGTTTACGCCAGAAAGTGGTGTCTATTATTGGTGACGGAGCCATGACCGCAGGTATGGCGTTCGAGGCAATGAACCATGCTGGTGACATAAAACCCGACATGCTGGTGGTGTTAAACGACAACGATATGTCCATTTCTGAAAACGTCGGTGCTTTGAACCATCACTTCGCCCGTCTGTTATCCGGTCGTTTTTATACTTCATTACGCGAAGGCAGTAAAAAGTTACTCAGTCCTCTGCCGCATATTCGTCATTTTGCCAGCCGCGCTGAAGAGCACATGAAAGGCATGATGGCACCGGGTACTATTTTTGAAGAGCTGGGCTTCAACTACATAGGTCCTATCGACGGCCATGATGTCGACACCCTGGTGGAAACCTTGTCCAACATGCGCGATTTAAAAGGTCCGCAATTACTGCACATAGTGACGCAAAAAGGAAAAGGTTATAAACCGGCCGAGAAAGACCCCATTGGTTATCATGGCGTTCCTAAGTTTGACCCGGCGGAATCCAGCTTGCCGAAAAAAGCGGCAGGCGTTCCCAGCTACTCTGAAATTTTTGGACAATGGCTGTGTGATACCGCAAGTGGCGATCCGTCGCTAATGGCAGTAACTCCGGCAATGCGTGAAGGCTCGGGTATGGTTGAGTTTTCGCAGCGCTTCCCAAAACAGTATTTTGACGTGGCGATTGCTGAGCAACACAGCGTGACCTACGCCGCAGGTTTAGCCATTGCCGGAATGAAGCCTGTTGTTGCCATTTACTCTACCTTTTTGCAACGCGGTTACGACCAATTAATTCATGACGTGGCTTTGCAGAACTTAGACGTGTTGTTCGCCATAGATCGTGCCGGCATTGTCGGTGCCGACGGGCCGACCCACCAGGGCGCTTTCGATTTAAGTTATCTGCGCTGTATTCCAAACATGTTGGTTATGGCGCCCAGTACTGAACAAGAATGTCTGGATATGCTAACCACAGGCTACCAGCATAAAGGTCCGGCTGCAGTACGATACCCCCGTGGTGCAGGCGTTGGGTTGGAATTACGTCAGGGTAAGGCTATAGAAATTGGTAAAGCGGTAACCGTTAAAAAAGGACAGGATGTCGCATTCTTAAACTTTGGCACACTGTTGCCCGAAGTAAAAGAAGCCGCTTCAGCATTTAATGCTACCGTCATTGACATGCGTTTCGTAAAACCGCTGGACACCAACTGTGTGGACGAATTAATGAAAGACCACTCAGTACTCGTTACGGTGGAAGAAAACGTTGTAGCGGGCGGTGCAGGCAGCGCAGTCAGTGAATACGTCGCGCAGCACAAAGTCCGTCCTCAGGTTCTCAATATTGGTTTGCCCGATGAGTTCATTAAACATGGCTCTCAAAGCGAGGTTCGCGAGGAAATTGGACTTGACGCGAAAGGCATCCAAAGCCAGGTGAGTAACTTCCTGAAAAAAGGTTAGAACAGACGGTTAGAGTGTCGGGTTTATTTAGCTGAGTAAACCCGATACCCACCATCCAAGGTGCAGTAACGCAGCAGAGAAAATACCGGCGAGGACATCATCCATCATGATGCCGTTACCACCGTGCAGCTTTCTGTCAGCCCAGCCTATTGGACCGGGTTTCCAGATATCAAAAATACGAAACAGGACAAAAGCAGCAATCAGCCAGAAAGGCTCCACCGGCAGCGCGAACATGGCTATGGCGTAGCCAACTATTTCATCCCAGACAATAGCAGGGTGATCGTGCTCTCCCATAGCCTTAGCCGTATACTGGCAGACCCAGATACCCGCAAGCGTCATAATCACTAGCGCGAGCAGATACTCCCACCAGTTAAGCTGAGCCATTAAGAAAACAACAGGGATACCAACAAGAGTACCAAAAGTACCGGGAGCTTTGGGCGCCAGACCCGAACCAAACCCCAGAGCCAGCCAATGTATTGGGTTAAACCATGAAAGCGATGTCTTTGACATTAGTACATAACCCTCTAGCCCTTTTCCCCGGAAAGATCATTTTCCGCAAAATGATTAAAACTTTGGTAACCATCGGCCAGAGACCATTCTTCGCCCTGATAACGCAATTGAATGCCCCCTTTTCCGCCATTAGCGACCCTGCCAATACAAACTGGCCGTGTTTTAAGGTGGGCTGTCAGGGTTTCCATACGTCCGCGATGCTCTTCTGGCAAGGTAAAGCAAAGCTCGTAATCGTCGCCGGCTGTTAGTGCCAAAGCTAATGCTTCATCCACTTTCAATGTTTCGGTTAGGGCTAAAGACAAGGGTAGTTTATCTAATTCGAGTTGACCGACAGTTCCGGCTTCTGTCATTAAATGCCCCAAATCTGCAAGTAAGCCATCGGAAACATCAATACAGGAGCTGGCTATGCCACGTAAACTTTGCCCCAAAGCAACTCTGGGCGTAGGAAAGTGCAACCGCTCAATCACTTGCTGTAAGTGCCGTCCTGTCGTGCTGACTTTGTCCTGAGTTACCTTTAGGCCTAAGCCTGCATCGCCCAGAGAACCGCTAACGTAAATCCAGTCTCCTGCTTTGGCCCCGGAGCGCGGTATTGCGCTTCCTGAAGGCAGCTGACCATGCGCGGTTACGGTAATAGTGAGAGGCCCTTTGGTTGTATCGCCACCAATCAACTGACAGTCGTAATAACTGCAAATTTCATCCAACCCGCCACTAAACTCCTGTAGCCAGTCTTCATCAACGTTTGGCAGGGTTAAAGCCAGACTCACCCAACAAGGTTGGGCACCCATTGCAGCTAAGTCACTTAGGTTAACAGCCACACTTTTATGACCAATTGCTCTTGGCGGTGTGGTTTTATCAAAATGCACGCCTTCTACCAGAGTGTCGGTAACAATGACCAGGTCATGCTCGGGCAGCGGACGGACAACAGCGCCGTCATCTCCAATCCCCATAGCAACATCGCCCCGTTTTGCGGAGCGATGAGTAAAGTATTCATTGATTAGCGAAAATTCATCGCGAGGCATAAGTTACTGCCTGGTTGGGCGGAAAGTATCTACTGCTTTATCGAGAACGCCGTTTACAAAACGATGGCTTTCGTCGGCACCGAAAGATTTAGCCAACTCTATCGCTTCATTAATCGCGACTTTATAAGGTACATCCACTCGCTCGCGCAACTCGTAGGCAGCCAGTCTCAGAACGGCCATTTCAATTGGGTCGAGTTCTTTAATGGGTCTGTCTAAAAACGGTTCCAGCGCATCGTCCAGTGTCCGGTAATGCCCGCCAACACCACGAACCAACTCTAAAAAGTAGTCGACATCAACTTTGCTGGTATCGTTTTCTGTTAAAAATTGAGCCTCAATATCGCTAAAGCTATTTTGCGATAACTGCCATGAGTAAATTGCTTGCACGGCCAGCTTACGGGCCTTTCTTCTTGCTGCGGGTTTCATTTAATGTGTCTCAGAGTTGTTTCAGTACATTAACCATTTCAAGCGCGCTTAGTGCGGCTTCCGAGCCTTTATTGCCGGCTTTAGAACCACTGCGTTCAATGGCTTGTTCCAGCGTATCGGTGGTGATAACACCAAACGCCACAGGCAAATCAAATTCCGTTGCAACCCGGCCTAACCCGCTATTACATTCACCTGCAACAAACTCAAAATGAGGTGTTCCGCCACGAATAACAGCACCAACGGCAATAATCGCATCGTATTTACCTGAACTGGCCAGGCGCTTAGCCGTTACCGGCATTTCATAAGCACCGGGAACGCGCACAACCGTGATGTCTTCATCGGCTACTTCCCCGTAGTGTTTCAGCGTCTGCACAGCACCGTCTAATAGGCTTTCCACCATAAAATGGTTAAACCGGGAGACAATAATGGCAAACTTTTTACCAGCTGCGTTAATTCCGCCTTCAATTACCTGCATGAGTTTTCCTTATTAACCGTTCGTTAATTGCGCGCGATGATAGCACAATGCGGGATTATTTGCGTGATATTGCGTAGGAGAAATACTTTTCTTCTGCATCTAAGTCACGCCCGAGCGAACGCGCGTTACTACTTTCTAATAGCTGTAAGGCTGTATCGTTGCTTTGCGATACCGGGAACAACACTTGCCGCCAGGGCCAGCTTGCCTCCAGCCAATTTGTTAACAAAACAAAAAAGTCATTGTGCAAATTGTCATTCACCGCTGACTCTAATAACCACCAGCTAATTTCAGCGTTAAAAGAATTGCGGGGAATACCGCTTTTCTCCTCTCTGCTGGCGGCAACGGGTACCATGTAAACGGCGCCAATTATAGACTTGTCTTCTTTATCGAGTACTAAGTAGGTAAAGCTTGTTCTTTCTTTGGCTTGCTCCAGGTGGTAGCTCACCATAGTTTCATTTTGTTCCAGACTGCTTTTTTCCGAAGGCCAGGCCCACCCAAGACGGTTATACAGCCACTTTTGCGATGTCATGTAACTGTGGAAGAAGCGGTCAGCATCCGATGCTTCTAATGGGCGAATTATTAGCTTTTTGCCTTCAGCAGATTCAGGCACCATCCATTCACTGCGCCAGAAGTCTGCCGCTACCGCCGAGTTAAAAACCGGCAGTATTAACAGCAGTAGACAAAGGCGCAAAAAAAGCTTCAACACGCCTCTACCCGCTTACCTTGAGCATGCTCGAAATAGGACTTCACTCGCTGTAGTTCTTTCTCAATTTCGTCACCAATCATTAATGCCGGGCCAATATCAATCGCTTTACGCGCGTAGTCAAACGCTATGGGGACAACAGGCACTTTCGCTTGCTGCGCCATGTGTAAGAACCCTTTTTTCCATTCATGCACGCGTTTCCGGGTTCCTTCCGGAGTTATGACCAGAATCAGTTCATCTTTTTCTCTGAACTGCTTTACCATGTTGCCGACCACGCCATTGGCGCTACTTCTGTCTATAGGAATGCCACCCAGTTTTGTCAGCAGTCCTTTGAGCGGAAAACGGAACAAGCTATTCTTGGCAAGGTAATTCAGTTTTAAACCCATAGCTAACATAACGCATGCCCCGACTGGAAAATCCCAGTTTGAGGTATGTGGTGCCACAGGAAGAATGGCCTTTTTCACACTCGGCATTTCACCATTAATTTTCCATCCGCCCAGAACTCGCAGACCGAGTCGACCAACCCAGCGCAGGAATCGATTATGGGTAACAGGGAACTCGCCTTTAACGAATTCGGGAATGGTATTTTTATCAGTCATAAATTTACTGCAACGCTCTTCTTATTTCGCGTAATTTATCTTTTACACGCTGAATATTATCCGGGCCCATACGTAATAGCTGTTTTTGCGCCGCCGGTAATGACTCATAGCTATCGTCCGCAAAGGTATACATTACGCTATCGTCTTCTACTTGAACCAGTCCATCCGGCACCGGTGTATCAAGAGCAACTTCGACAGCTTCCAGTAAAGTACTGTCAAAGTCAGATTCCGGATACCCTATTTCTGCGTAAGCTTCCTGCACTAAGGGCTTAAATAACTCGTAGTTTTCAACTAAGACATCCGCTTCCAGGCTAACAAACCAGTCAACTAAGGCATCGTAGCGGTGATAACTGCTTTCATCGATATAAAGCTCGCCATCAACTTCCAATACCTTAAAGCGCCCATCTGGACGTTGTACAATAGTACGCTCGCGAACAATACTGCCGTTACTGATGTTATCCATTAGCACAACAGCATCGCGGATAAGCTGCGAGCTTTTTAATGGACGAATATTGATTTCCGCTGAATCAAGGTTCTGCAATACGGTTGGTGTGCTCTCATCAAGTTCTGGCAAAGCTATGGGCTCAGGCTCCGGTTCCTTAGGTTCAGGAGTCGCTTCCGGCTTAGCTGGAATTGGCTCTAACTCCAGCTCTGGTTCCGGCTCTGCAGTTTCTTCGTCATAGCTTTCAACTTCGACTTCACTAGACTGCTGCTGATCCACCTCGACCGTCTCAGTTTGTGGTTTTTTGTCCTCAGAAGCGGGTAACCACCACCATACAATAGCGGCAATAACTGCCAACACAATTAAGCTAACGACAACCCAAGTCGTTTTACGACTGGCTTCTTCAGTTGCCGGTGATGTTTCAACCTGATCGTCACTCATTGTGCGCTCCTTTATTTTTGCTCAGCACGACAAAAAACCAATTGCTTATCGCTCGACATTGCTTCATTAAAGCGATAACCACTTGCATCAAACTCTTTAAGATCAGACACAGATTTTGGCTTTTGGTTCACGATGAATCGCGCCATAAGCCCCCGCGCCTTCTTCGCATAAAAGCTGATAACTTTATACTGGCCGTTTTTCTCGTCTTTAAATACCGGCGTGATAATATCCGCATTAAGCGCTTTTGGCTTAACGGCAGAAAAGTACTCATTTGACGCCAGGTTCACTAACGTCGAGCTCCCCAGCCTGGCCAAGTCGTCATTCAGCAGCTCAGTAATGGTATCGCCCCAGTATTCATATAGGTTTTTACCCTTTGGATTGTCCAATTTAGTTCCCATCTCCAGCCGATAAGGCTGCATAAGGTCCAACGGACGCAAGACACCATAAAGGCCAGAAAGAATTCGCAGCTGTTGCTGTGCCGTATTAATGGCTTCCGAATTCAAACTGGCAGCATCTAATCCAGTATAGACATCACCGTTAAACGCGAACATTGCCGGACGTGCATTTTCTTCATTAAAAGGCCGTTGCCATTGCTCAAACCGCGCGGCATTAAGCCCGGCCAGTTTGTCGCTAATTTTCATTAACGAACCCAATTGCTGAGGGCTCAACTGCCGGCACACCTTTACCAATTCCTCGGCGTTATCCAGCAATCGTGGCTGAGTTACATCGAGGCTCGGCAAGTTGCTTTCATAATCCAGGTTTTTTGCAGGTGAAACTACAGCCAACATGTCAAATGCACTCCGTTCAAGTTAAACAGTTATACCTATATTAAGGCAAAGGATCCTGATCCGCGCCTTCTTTTTCCACTTCCGTCGGCATTAAGTCGTCACGGCTTACACCAAAGGCCAGAGCCACTGTACTGGCGATATAAATGGATGAATAAGTACCAATAACCACACCAAATAATAAAGCCGTAGCAAACCCATGAATTAACGGCCCACCAAGGAAGAACAAGGTTAATAACACCAATATGGTTGTTAACGAGGTAACCAATGTCCGGCTCAGTGTGTCCGTTAGTGCGCGGTTGACCGTCTGTATAGGAGTCAGTTTAGCGTATTTACGGAAAGTCTCCCGAATTCGGTCACAGACAACAACGGTATCGTTAATGGAGTAACCGATAACCGCAAGTAATGCCGCCAATACCGTCAGGTCAAACTCAAGCCCCAGTATTGAAAACAAGCCCAGCGTCAGAATAACGTCATGCGCCAATGCTGCGACAGCACCTACTGCCAGACGCCACTCAAACCGCATCGCAATGTAAAGCAAAATACAAATAAGAGCGGTTAACATGGCCAGGCCACCCTGTTCGATGAACTCATCACCAACATTGGGGCCCACAAACTCTATACGGCGCATCTCAACGGTTTGCTCAAATTCGCCGCGCAAAGAGTCAAGAATATCGGTGCCGAGCTGCTCGGCTTTCACGCCTTCACGCGGCTCCAGACGAATAAGGATATCTTCCTGGGTGCCGTAGTTCTGAACCACAGCATCACCGAAGCCCTTATTGTCTAACGCACTTCTCACCCGGCTTAAATCAGCTGGTTTTTCAAAACCCACCTCAAGTAGTGTTCCACCGGTAAAATCAAGCCCAAAGTTGAGCTTATTAACCGATAAAGAAGCTATGGAAGCCACCACCAGTATAATACTGATAATGCCCATAACTCCGCGGAACCGCATGAAGGGAAGTCGTTCATTTGTCTTTATAATCTCTTGCATGGCTCCCCCTAGATAGGCAGTTTAGACAGCTTTTTGCCGCCCCAAACTGAGTTAACAATGGCTCGGGTTCCGACTATCGCAGTAAACATGGATGTGATAATCCCGATAGCAAGAGTGATGGCAAAGCCTTTAATAGGACCGTTACCAATAGCGAACAATATAAGCGCCGCAATTAACGTTGTGACGTTAGCATCGGCAATGGTCGACAAAGCGCTGTCGTAACCATGATGAATGGCCTGTTGCGGACTCCGCTTAGCTTTAATTTCTTCGCGTATACGCTCAAAAATAAGCACATTGGCGTCAACTGCCATACCGACGGTCAATACGATACCCGCCATACCTGGCAAGGTCAGTGTTGCGCCGGGTATCATCGACATAACACCGATGATAAGAATCAGGTTAGCGGCCAAAGCGCAGTTTGCGACTAAACCAAACTTTTTGTAGTACACAACCATAAAGGCCAGTACTAAAACAAAGCCCCAGAAAATAGCCTGTGTACCTGAGTCAATGTTTTGCTGTCCCAGGCTTGGTCCTACGGTGCGTTCTTCAACAATCTGTATGGGGGCTATCAACGCACCTGCGCGTAATAGCAGCGCCAGATTCTGTGCTTCGTTAGCGCCAACACCCGTAATACGGAAGCTACTGCCTAAACGAGACTGAATAGTGGCTACGTTAATAACTTCTGCGTTTTTGGTGAACTGCAGGTTACCTTCTTCATCGCGCTCATCGGTGGCTTTATATTCGATAAAAACCGTTGCCATAGGCTGACCAACATGGTCTTTCGTTGCCATAGACATTTTATTGCCGCCGGCACCATCCAGCGTAATATTAACCTGAGGACGGTTATACTCATCGTAACCAACGCCTGCGTTAACAATATGGTCACCAGTCAGAATAACGTCTTCTTTCAGTAGCTGTTGTGGACCATCACGCATTGGCATTAACTCACTACCGAAAGGCACTCGGCCATTGACGGCGTCACGCACGTCATTTTCTGTATCAACCATACGGAACTCCAGCGTTGCTGTAGCCCCTAAAATTTCTTTCGCCCGGGCCGTGTCCTGCACCCCAGGAAGCTCAACAACAATGCGGTTAGAGCCCTGACGTTGAATAACTGGCTCTGCAACACCCAGCTCATTCACTCGGTTACGCATAATGGTGATGTTTTGCGACACCGCGTAATCTCGAGTTTCCGCAAGCTTCTGATCACTCATCTGCAACTGCAGCAGCCGGTTTTCTTCGTCTTCTACCAGGTTATAGCCCTGATACCTGCCGTCTAAGTAGCTTGCGGCCTCGGCATAGGCTTCGTCAGTACGCAACTCTATTTCTACAACGGTGTCGTCAACTCTAACGGCACTGTAACGAATACGCTCTTCACGTAACTCTGTGCGGATTGTGTCTTTCATACCATCGACAATTTTGCGGACAGCTTCATCCATGTCGATTTCCATTAAGAAGTGCACACCGCCGCGCAAATCAAGCCCAAGCTTCATCGGCTGAGCACCAACACTTTTCAGCCATCCTGGTGTTGCGGGCGCTAAGTTCAAAGCAACAATGTAATTATCACCTAAACTTTCCAGGATAGTCTCCCGGGCTTTTAGCTGCTCATCGTCCGAGTTTAAGCGAACCAGTAGCTGCTCTTCTTCTAGTGCGATACTTTTTGCTTGTATGCCAACGTTTTCCAGGCTGCTTTTTACGCGATCCATAGTGCTGGTATCAATGGTCGCATTTCGGTTTGCGGAAACTTGAACTGCCGGGTCTTCACCGTAAATATTTGGCAGCGCATAAAGCGCTGCCACTAAAACGATAAAAATAACCAGCAGGTTTTTCCACAACGGGTATTTATTTAACACGTCGTGCCCCTGTTTCTAATGTCAGAGATTAGAGAGACTTCATTGTTCCTTTAGGAAGAACGGAAGTCACAGACCCTTTCTGGATGGTTACTTCTAGCTCGTCAGTCAAAGCAATAACAAGAAAGTCTTTATCGTCGCTTACTTTGGTAATTTTACCGACTAAACCACCTTGAGTAAGTACTTCATCACCCTTGCTCAACGCACCCATTAATTCTTTATGTTGCTTAACACGCTTAGCTTGCGGACGGTAAATCATGAAGTAGAAAATCAAAGCAAACATTACCAGCATGAAAATTAATTCCATGCCACCGCCACTTTGGCCACCTGCGTCTTGCGCGTAAGCTGAGCTAATAAAAAAGTCCATAAAGTTCCCTCAGTTAATTTAAATTTATTATTAATTTTTGAACAACCATCTCACGATATGGGGACAGCTATTGCAAAATACAATTCAATTTATCTAAACCCGTTATACTATCAGAAAGTTTAACGCCGCTCAGTATTATCAAATATCATATCCCAAACTTTTCAGCCTGCGCCTCAGACCAATTTGTGATACTTGTAAATCCCACATCATTTTTTCGGTGTCAGAACGGTTTTTCTCGTAGCTTTGCTTAATCTCTTCTTCGGATAAGTCCTGTGCGGTTCGCACACCTTCAAAACGTTGAATTAACTGATAAACAGACGCTCGGGAAATACCAAGTTTTTTTGCTGTAGCCTGCAGCTCAAAGCGACAACTTCCCAGCGTTTCTAATAACTCGTTGCGGCTCACGCTGTTTGGTCGCCGCTGAACATTTGTTTCTTCTTCCCAGTGGCCATTTGCCGAGTTGGGCCTAAGCATAGAGAGTAGTTGCGGATCCAAATGCAATTGCTCCTGATCGCGGCTATCAATAACCACCTGCCGAGCAACATTTCGCAACTGCCGCACATTGCCAGGCCAATGAAATGTCATCAGCTGGCTCATTAGTTCACCGGAAATTTTCGCATCGTACGCGCGGTTACCATAAAGCTTTTGCCATTGTTCCCGAACAAAATAATCGAACAACAAGCCAATGTCTTCACGCCTTTCCGTTAAAGGCGGAATAAACAACTGATAAGCGGATAGCTTTTCAATGAGCATCGATAACGTCGAGTTTTCCTCAATGTCGCCGGGGTCTTTATGGCTGGTAAGCATAATACGACAGTTGATAGGCTGCGTGTCCTCGGTGCCGACAGGGACAACTGAGCCACTTTGCAGAACAGTGTGCAATAAGCGATGCACATTCACCGAAGCGTCTTCGATATCTTCAAGTACAATAGTTCCACCGTTTGCTTGCTCAAAATAGCCAAGCTGACGGTTACCGTCGCGTTCGCTCCCAAATAATTCAGCTTCGGCGACTGCATCATGAATTGCCGCAAGGTTCACACTAATGAAAGGCTTGTCGCGTCTTTCACTGGCCTGATGAATGGCAAAAGCCGCCTGCTGTTTTCCTACTCCGGCAGCACCTCTAATCATAACCGGCAGACTCATACTGGCCAGTTGCTCTACACGTTGTCTGATAGCCCGAATATCGGAACTGATACCAAAAAGTACATCGTTATCATCAACCGCAGAGTCATGCAGTGGCAGAAGCTTCAACAATAAGACGATTCTATGGTTTAAACCAATAACCACGCCATTATCCAGCTCTCTTTCGTGCAGCACATACTCATCCTGAACGCCCCGCCCGACAACGGTTACCGTCGTTTTAGTGCTATGTGCCCGAAGCTTTATGCGCCCATCGGGTTCACTTTGAAAAATAATGGGTGAACGACTAATAAATTCATCAAGCAAGGCTCTACCGGCATTGCCATTTTTAGCGAATTCGGGTTTTACCCGGCTTAAATAATCATTGCCCTCATTGTGCAAATCAATTAATGCGGCACGTTCGCCTATCCGTGATCTATCCGGGTGCGTTGCAATAACTAACATGGGAACTCGTTGATAACTGTCAACGAGTTCGTCAACCGCGTGTTTTGTCGTGTACTGAGTTGCACTCATTCTCGCTAATCCTTAGCCCAACAGCCTTTCTGACGTTGATGCCATGATAAAATTATGAATAGCAAATAGCCACTCAATTTGTGCTGGGAATCAATAAAGGTTAATGACAAACTAAGTTATACCATTGCTACTTTCTGATTACTCATGGAATTGATATTTTACTGGACAGATCATGCTGGTGTCGCGGTTTTTGCGATAGCTGGTACGTTATTAGCGTTTCGTAAGAAAATGGATGGTTTTGGCGTACTGGTTTTAGCCTCAGCAACGGCTATTGGCGGCGGAACGACTCGCGATCTTATACTGGGTTTACCGGTTTTCTGGACTTACGATCCCAACTACCTTTACACCATTATTATTGCGGCGTTACTCACTATAGTCTGGCTGCGCTTTAAAGCCTATATTCCCATGACAACATTAATGGTCGCCGATGCCATTGGACTTGCCTTTTTTGCAACAATGGGCGCGGAAAAAACCTTATCAGCGGGCTTTTCACCTTTTATCGCTATTATTATGGGAACCATATCGGCCTGTTTTGGTGGCATGCTCCGTGACGTTCTTGCCCGTGATATTCCCATGGTTTTAAAAAGTGAGTTGTACGCAACGACTTGCATCGCAGGGGCTACGGTTTATGTTCTGCTGGTTCCTTACCAGCCTTTGATAGCATTAGCTGCTGGTATGGCATCAACGCTGCTGATTCGCTTAGGGGCAATTAAGTTTAACTGGTCGCTGACTGTTTTCCGTGATCAGCAGGATCACCATTAGCCATGCTAAGCATCGAAGTCACCGTTTTTGCAGCAATTGCTTACTTAACCATTCTATTCAGCATTGCTTATCGCGGTGACCGGGCAGCGTCCAACCGGGTAAAGCCTTATCGCTACTCCCTGGCTCAGGGTGTGCACTGCACGTCATGGGCGTTTTTCGGCACCATTACTCAGTCTGCCTACTATGGCTGGGCCTTTGCGCCAACTTACGCCGGTGCAATTGTTGTTTTTATCGTGCTTCATGGCTTGCAACTTAAGCTACTCAATTATTGTAAACACCAGAACATTACTTCCATTGCCGATCTCATCGGCACACGCTACGGCAAGTCGCCTTTATTAGCCGGAATTGTCGCCATTACCGCTTTTATCGCCGTTGTGCCTTACATATCACTGCAATTACGTGCAGTCACATCAAGTTTTGCGGCTGTCACCGGTTTTGACAATAACCCGTCGTGGCTATTCGACCTTTCCTTCCTGGTGGCTTTAACCATGATTGGGTTCGGGTTCCTTTTTGGTACACGCCGCCTTAGTTTGGCCGAACAGCACTCCGGTTTAATGGATGCCATTGCTTTCGAGTCTTTAGTAAAGCTTGGTGCTTTTATCATTGTTGGGTTATTTGCCAGTTATACCGTGTTCGACGGTTTAGCCGACCTTTTCCAGACCAGTTTTCAGTCAGCGCATACTCAGGAGGTTCTGGCCGGGCGTGAACATGGCGGCTATGTGTTCGCGGTACATATGCTGTTAGGCGGGCTATCCATGTTTTGTCTGCCTCGCCAGTTTCATGTGGGCTATGTGGAAAATACCCACCCCGATGAATTGAAAACTGCACGCTGGGCTTTTCCGCTATACCTGTTCGCTATTAATTTTTTCATACTGCCGTTGGCATTAAGCGCATTACACCTTGCACCTGAACAAGCAGGCCAGGATACCTTTCTGCTTGCCATTCCGCTTATGATGGACAGGCCGGATATTACCCTTATTGCCTTTATTGGCGGTTTGTCAGCAGCTACCAGCATGGTCATTATTGCGTTACTGGCGTTGAGCATCATGGTCTCAAACGACGTGGTTATGCCCGTCTGGTTGCGCATGACCCGGCAAAAACTCAGGCAGTTTAGCTTTACGCCCAAGCGAATTTTGTCCATTCGCCGCATGACAATGGTCGTGGTCATGTTTATGGCCTACCTGTACTATCAAGCCACCATTGAGTCGATGCCATTGGTAAACTCCGGGTTACTCTCACTGGCCTTACTGGCTCAGTTGGCTCCCGCTATTTTAGCGACGGTTGTGTGGCGAAATGCGACTCAAACCGGGGTGCTGGCCGGACTCGCTGTCGGTACGATTCTCTGGCTGGTACTTTTACTCATTCCATCCATCGGCCGTCAACCTCTGGTTACCGATATTGATATCGCCAATGGCGTACTCATTAGCCTGGGAGCCAACCTGGCCTGCTTTTGGTTATTCTCGGTAATTAGCAGAAATGTTCAGACGGAACCGCCCCATATTGATAACAGTGACAGTTATACGCAACAGCCAAGTCTCACCTGGGCCCGGCTGCGTTCACTTTTATCCCGATTTTACGATGACCAGCAATTAGCGGCTATTCAACAGCGGCTGAGAATGGATCTGTTAACCCCGGAAGGCCAGGCGATGGTTCCGGCTCCTATGCTGGTTCGTATCGAGCGTGAGTTATCAGCGGTAATAGGCACTTCAGCCAGCCGGCTTCTGCTGGATACCGTTTCGGAGCAGCAGGAATTCCCGGTTTCCCGGGTGGTTGACTGGGCGACCGAAGCATCACGCCTTTATCAGTTTAACCGGGAGCTTTTACAGGCTTCCGTCGAAAATATTCCGCAGGGCATTAGTGTGGTCGACCAAAAGCTGAGACTGGTAGCATGGAACCGACGTTATCTGGAGATATTTGCTTACCCGGACGGATTAGTCCGCTCAGGAATGCCTGTTGAAGAACTGCTGCGTTACAACGCCAGTCGCGGTCTGCTAAGTACCTCTGAAAACGGAGACGTCGAAAGTGAAATTCAAAAACGTCTGAGTTACTTACGTGCTGGTAGTGCCTATCGTTACCAGCGCCAGCAGGGCTCATTAACAATAGAGCTTCAGGGAAACCCAATGCCGGGCGGAGGCTTTGTTACAACCTACAGTGATATTACTGAGCGTATCGAAGCCCAAAAACAGCTACAAAAAATTAATCAGGAGCTAGAGCAACGCGTTGACGAGCGAACACAACAGTTATTATCCGCCAAACAGGCGGAAGAAAGAGCTCATGAAAGTAAGTCCCGATTTTTTGCAGCGGTAAGCCACGACTTAATGCAACCTTTTAATGCCGCCAGCTTGTTTTGTGAAATGCTGCAGTCTCGACTACCACAGGACTACCTGCCACTAGCCTCAAATATACAACGGTCTTTAGAACACGCCGAAGAGTTGCTTACCATGCTGCTTGATATGACCAAACTGGACGCAGGAAACCTGCAACCCGACTACCAGTGCTTTTCTATTGATCAGGCGCTACAACCTCTCGTTGAACGTTATCAAATGATGGCGAAAGAAAAGCAACTGCAACTGAACTACCACAAAAGCTCTGGCTTGGTAAAAACGGATAGAAAACTACTGACCCGCATTGTGCAGAACCTGCTGTCTAACGCGTTACGTTATACCGAGCAAGGTCGAATTGTGCTGGGCTTTCGCCGTCGCAAAGATAAACTCACCATTTGCATTGTTGATACAGGAGCGGGCATTCCTGAGCATAAACAACAAGACATATTCCGCGAGTTTCATCAGCTGCAATCCAGTGGCGACAACCCGGGACTTGGGCTTGGGCTTTCTATCGTTGAACGTATGTGTCGACTGTTGGAAATTGAGTTAAACCTGTCTTCAACGCCCGGTCAAGGCACAGCTTTTAGCCTAACCCTGCCTGTTGTTGGATGGGAGAAAGAAGCTCAACCTATGGTTATTCAAAACTATTCCGTTGATGAGAAGTTATTACAGGGTATGAAGGTACTGGTTATTGATAATGACCCACAGGTTCTGGTTGCTACCGCTGGTCTTTTAACTGACTGGGGCGCACAAACCTTCACGGCGGCCGATATCAAACAAGCTAAAATGCAACCACCCTGTGAACTGATTCTGGCCGATTATCATCTCGACGACGGTCATACCGGAATTGAACTTGTTTGGGCTATGCGAAAAGCCTGGAGTGCTGATACCCCGGCTATTATCAATTCAGCTGACCCCGATGAACAACTCAGAGAGCAAGCGTTAGAAGCCAACGCTTACTTTATTCCAAAACCTCTAAAAAGTGGGGCTTTAAAGCGTTTACTCAAGCGTATCCGACGTGTCTAGCATTTCTCGGAACATAATGCCGGCCTGGGTGCGGTTTACACAGTTTAATTTGCGCAAAATTGCGGAAGCGTGTTGTTTAATCGTGGTTTCCTGCACGCCCAGTTCATAGGCTATTTGCTTGTTCAGTAAGCCGTCGGCAATACACTGTAAAACCTTAAATTGCTGTGGTGTTAGCTGCTCAAGCTTATTAGCAAATTCACTCATCTCTTCGTCAGGCTCTGCTAAATTCATGCTTAACATCGACTCCGGTAGCCAGTTATCACCCGACAACACTGTTGTTACAGCCGTCTGCCATTCGGGTAAAGGAACAGATTTTGGAATATAGCCACTGGCACCCAGCGCCATTGCCTGGCGTATAACACGAGTGTCTTCATTTGCAGAAACAATAACGACCAGAATATCCGGAAATTGGCTGCGTAAAGCAGACAGTCCGGTTAAGCCCCGATTACCCGGCATTGAGAGATCAAGAAACACCAGTTCAATTTGAGGAAACTGCTTTAACTGCTGTTCTAACTGAGAAAAACTTGAAGCTTCAATAATGTCGCTATCTAAACTATCACTTAATGCCTGCTTCATTGCCGCCCGAAAAAGCGGATGATCATCAGCAATAATTGCTCTGGCCATAGTTCCTGCTGAATTCAACTGTGAGTTAATGACCATGCTAGCGACTTAAAAGAAAAAAGCCAGCGTTACCGCTTTATGCAGCAACGCCGGCCGGGGGGTTAAAAACGATAACCGACAGACAAAGATACGGTCCGCGGATCACCGTAGTAGCCAGTCACAATGTTTTCGCCAAAGGTTGAGCCAAAGTTGTAGCCCGATACGCGATATTCCTCATCAAATACGTTCTTGGCATGCAAACCGACCGTCCACTGACTTGAGTTTGAGTACCAAACAACACTGGTATTAGTCAGACTATAAGCCTCTTCATCTAATGGTGATGGGACTTCAAAAATCTGTGTGTCATCGCGATAAGAGACATTCGTTGACCAAACCAAAGAGCCACTTTCAAGTGCAAACTCTTTTGTGAAACCAAGGTTGGCAGTCACTTTCGGTGTATTCTGGAAAGACCACAAATCAGACACGTCTTCAACTTGTTGCGTTTCCGGATTAAAGAACGCCACTGAATCGAATTCCGCATCGATATACCCGAGTGAGCCGTTGAAGTTTAATGTTGGAGTGGCCGCAAAAGTAGACTCAATCTCAAACCCTTGAACGGTTGAATCGGCTGCGTTCAGAACTTGAGAGGCGACACCTCCGCCTTCGATAGCCCGCTGCACAGTGACCTGCATATCCTGGTAATCAGAGAAGAACGCGGCAGCATTTAAACGCATACGTCCGTCAAGCATTTCGCTCTTCACACCAAATTCAACGGTATCAACAGTTTCTGGGTCATAAGGGTTTGAAGCGTCAGGGTTCAACGACACGTCCGCTCGCATATCGACACCGCCCGACTTAAAGCCATTGCTATAGCTTGCATAAAGCATAACCGCGGGGTCGACTTGATAACTGACACTTGCGTGAGGACTGAACTTGCTCCAGTCAGCCTGAGTCGTAAAGTCTGAATTAATTACAATAGGGTCCGCCGAGTAATCGCCGCGGTCCAGGAATTTGATGCCAGCATAAGTGTATCGAAATACATCGGCACTCTTATCATCACGTGTATAACGTCCGCCCAAAGTCACTGACCATTGATCATCCAGCTGATAAGTTGCCTGACCAAACAACGCCTCGCTTGACGTATCAACACAACCGCCGGTATCGATAGAAAGCCCCAGTAAACCTAAGACAGTCCCGAACTCACCACAGGCTTCACCTTCATAAAAGTACAAACCACCCACGAAATCTAAACGGTCATCACGATACATGAACTGAAATTCTTGTGTCGTCTGTTCATCTTCATAGACCGCAGGCACCAGTAATACAGGGTTTACTGTGGAATCAAAGTCGATATTCGTGTTTGTGGAACCTTCCCGGTACGCGGTAATCGACTTAAACATCCAGTCGTTATTAATTGCCCAGTCAACCGTCATTGAGTAACCTTCGTTCTCAACTTCGTTCCAGGTAGGCATGGCTGTATAAGCGTCGTAAACATCGGTTAAACGAGGTTCATCACTCAACAGAGACTCTTGTTCCCGGTGACCACCACGTGCGTTTGAGTCGTCTTTTGTCCAGTCAGCCGCAAATTTAACGTTAATGTCTTTATTGACAAGCCATTTGGCGTTGAAGCGCCCCGTCATTAATTCTTTGTTGTAGTTTTCATCGCCCGTGTTAACGAACTCACCGAAGCCATCCCGGTTTAATGTCGCAAAGGCTCCCCCAACATAGAAATTGTCGGCTAAAGCGGTCTGTCCCGATACTTTTAAGTCTCGCTGGTTATAAGTTCCAACAGTGCCTTTAACTTCAAATTCGTCATAACCTGTTAGTTCGCGAGTCACATATTTCATCGCGCCGCCAATGGTGTTCTTACCATATAACGTTCCCTGAGGGCCACGAAGGACTTCGACACGCTGAACATCTAATACTTCTAAAACCGCCCCTTGAGGTCTTGCAACGTAAACGTCGTCAATATAGATACCAACGCCTGGCTCAAAGCCCCATAGCGGATCCTGCTGACCAACGCCCCGAATATAGGCCGTTAATGTTGAATTAGTACCGCGGCTGACCTGGAAGGTTGTATTCGGCATTTTGTACTGCAACTCGGTGATATCCTCGATACCATCTCGTTCCAGTTCACCTTCACCGAAAGCCGAAACTGCAACGGGTACTTCTTGTAAACTCTCGTTTGTCCGGCGCGCGGTCACTTCAATTCGTTCAAGCTTGCCGTCTTCAGCCTCGGTATTCTCATTTTGCTGAGCCAAAGCCATAGGACTGCTAAGCAGAGTGGTTACCGCCGCTGCAATCAGTGATTTCTGAAATTTGGGTTGTTTCATTGTTGTTCCCCTGACAGATAATGTCGTTTGTAATTGTTATTTCCGTTTACAGCTATTTAACGGTTCAGAGTCATGGTTGCTTACTAAACTAGCGCAAATTGTTAAGATTGTGATCTGTACCATAGTACTATAGGGGCAAATCCCTTTATCACGCACAATACATCCATGCAGCGATTCAGAGCATGGTCCGTTTTCTTTTTCGTTGCGAGGTAACTCATGTTAAGTATGATTGGTCTGATCGGCGGCCTTGTGTTGCTCATCATACTCACTTTAAGAGGGATGAACCTGTTTATCAGTGCCCCTCTTTGCGCCGTGGTCGTGGCTTTATGTAGCGGCGTGCCATTACTCACAGGTGACGTGAACTTTGTCAGTGCCTATATGGACGGCTTTGCCAGCTTTGTGGCGGCCTGGTTCTTTATGTTCTTGCTGGGCTCGATGTTCGGTAAGTTTATGGAAGACACCGGTGCTGCTGACAGTGTTGCACGTTGGATAATTAACAAGTTAGGCCGTAAGCAGGCGGTGCTTGCTGTGGTGTTAGCCTGTGCCATTTTAACCTACGGTGGTGTCAGCGTATTCGTTGTGGCGTTCTCAGTTTACCCAATGGCGCTCAGTTTGTTTAAAGACGCGAACTTACCTCGCCGCTTTATTCCTGCTGCGTTAGCCTTTGGCTCTGTGACTTTTACCATGACCTCGGCAGGTTCACCGGAAATTCAAAACTGGATACCGGTTAAATACTTAGGTACTTCGCCCTATGCCGCCTGGGAAGTGAGCCTGGTCGTTGCAGTGTTAATGGCATCCTTCGGTTATTGGTGGCTCAAAAAGATCATTAACCGTGCCGTCGCAAACGGCGAGCAATTTGAAGCACGTGAAGGCGACCCAATACTTTTAGAACGAGAACTACCGTCTCCTATAAGTGGATTAATTCCACTACTGGTTGTGCTTGGACTGTCATTTACCTTTCACGATACCTTGCAGCAAAACGCCTTAATTGTTGCTTTGCTGGGCGGTGTTATTGCCATTGCGGTCATTAACTTCAAACATTTTCATAAGCCACAAACCGCCATTCATGAAGCCACAACCGGTGCTTTGGTGGCTATAGGCAACACCGCAGCAGTGGTTGGATTTGGCAGCATCGCCAAGATTACTCCAGCCTTTGATACAGCGGTAAATGCTATGACCAGTTTGCCGGGTAATGAATTAGTCGGCGCTGCCGTTGCTGTGAGCGTTATTGCCGGTTTAACCGGTTCGGCTTCTGGAGGTCAGGCAATCGCCTTACCTGAAGTAGGACCGCACTATATGGCTGCCGGCGTTAACCCGGAGCAATTGCACCGTATTGTCTCAATCTCCTCCGGTGCACTGGATTCCCTGCCGCACAATGGCTATGTGGTTACCACTATTCGCGCTATTTGTAACGAGAAGCACAGTGCCGCTTACTGGGCTGTTGCTGCCGTGACCGTTGTTGTGCCGTTAATGGGTCTGGCCGTGGCCATTGGCTTATTCATGTTGTAACCCAGCAGTAAGGGAAGGTAACCATGTTAGGAAATATGATGAAACGGCCGCTGCAAATTATCGATTTACTAAGATTTGCAGCGAGCCGCCACCCTCGACAGGAGATTGTCACCCGACGGCTGGAGGGTGACATTCACCGGTATTGCTATGCCGAATGCTGGCAACGAAGCGGACAATTAGCCCACGCATTGAAAAAGCTAGGGGTACAACCCGGCGAGCGCGTAGCCAGTCTGGCCTGGAATACTTACCGCCACATGGAGCTTTATTACGCTGTCAGTGGCAGCGGCGCTGTTATGCATACCGTAAACCCCCGCCTGTTTGGCGAACAGATAGCCTGGATCCTAAACCATGCTGAAAGCGGGTGGGTCTTTGTCGACCTAAGTTTTGTCGAGCTACTGGAGTCCATTGAAGACGAACTGCCCGGGGTAAAAGGCTTGGTAGTGATGACCGACCAAACCCACATGCCGAATACCAAGCTTAAGAATGTGCTTTGTTATGAAGAGCTTTTAGCGTCAGAGCCTAAAGACTATGACTGGCCAGACGTTGATGAAAACAGCGCGGCGCTGCTTTGTTATACCTCGGGCACTACAGGCAACCCCAAGGGCGTACTGGCCTCACACCGCGCTATGGTGTTACACGCTCAGGCAACCGTCAGTGCCGACATGCTCGACCTACGCAGCGATACCGTACTCATGCCTATGGTCACTATGTATCACGTAGCCGCCTGGGGCGCGCCCTACGCCGGTCCTTTGTCCGGTTGTAAGTTGGTGTTCACTGGCGATGGAACATCCGGCGAAGCTATGGCTGACATGATTCGCAATGAGCGAGTCACTGTTGGCTTAGGCGTACCGACCATTTGGCTCACTTTGCACAATTATTTGAATGAAAATAAGCTGGACATCCCATCGCTGCAACGCGTTTGCGTAGGAGGGGCTGCTTCCCCTATGGGGCTGGTTAAAACTTACGACCAAGAGTACGACGTTTACTGGCAGCCTATTTGGGGTATGACAGAAACAGGGCCGCTGGTGCATTCGGTGCCGCCGCAGACAGACATTATTAGCCGACCTAAAGACGAGCAATACCAACTGCAGACAACGGCTGGCCGCCCGGTTTTTGGCATAGAACACCGCATTGTTGACGCTGACGATAATCCTCTGCCTAACGATGGCGAAACCCGGGGCGAATTGCAGGTTCGCGGACACTGGATTGCTTCGCAGTATTTTCGAAATGACGACTTAAGTAGCTTCCCTGATGGATGGCTGGCTACGGGTGACATCGCGGTTATTGACCCCGAAGGCTTTATGAAAGTGGTTGACCGTAAAAAAGATGTGATTAAAAGCGGTGGCGAATGGATAAGCTCTCTTGATATAGAAAACATTGTCAGTCAGCACGAGGCGGTTAACGAGTCCTGTGTCATTGGTGTTAAACATCCGAAATGGGACGAGCGCCCGCTATTGCTGGTGGTACTGAATAAAGGTCACCAGCTGTCAAAACAAGACATTAAAGACTTTTTAACCGGCAAAATTGCCCGTTGGTGGATGCCTGACGACGTGGTTTTTGTCGATGAATTGCCCCATACCGGCACCGGTAAGCTGGTTAAAAATAAATTGCGCGAGCAGTACCAAAATTACTTACAGGAGAATGTATCATGACACGATTATGGACAACGGTTATTAGCATTGCGGTATTGCTGATCAGCTTACCTTTAGCAGCCGAGCAATGGGTCGAGAAAAAGACCTTTAGTATGGACAGTTATACCACCCACGGCGGTGAAACCATTAAAGACGTAAAAGTGGGCTGGGAGTCCTACGGGACACTTAATGGAGCAAAAGATAATGTCGTGCTTATTACCCACTTTTTCTCCGGTAACAGTCACGCCGCTGGCAAATACAGTGAGGATGACCAACAGGCCGGCTACTGGGATTCTATTATCGGCCCAGGCAAAGCCATTGATACCAACAAGTACTATGTTATTAGCGTTGATTCGTTAGTCAACGCTTACCCTAACCTTCCTACTGTCATTACTACCGGTCCTGCCAGCATTAACCCGGATACCGGAAAACCCTACGGTTTAGACTTTCCGGTGGTGACCATACGCGACTTCGTGAATGTGCAAAAAGCGCTATTGGAAGACTTAGGCGTTAAAAATTTGCACGCAGTGGTTGGCGCTTCTATGGGTTCATTGCAGGCTATTGAATGGGCGGCGGCTTACCCGGACTGGGTTGAACGTATGGTCTCTGTTATTGGTGCCGGCTCGTTAGACGCCTGGACCATAATGGGGCTGGAGCAGTGGGCACGAGCCATTAAGCTGGACCCTAACTGGAACGGTGGTGACTACTATGACGGCGACGCGCCTTTAGACGGTGTCACTATGGCGCAGGCAATGATCACACACGGTGCTATGCACCCGGAATATATTAACCAAGCGGTACCTCAGCAGGAGACCCTGCCTGAAAAGGGCCTTGAGTCCGTGACTAATGAGTTGCCTGCCGTAGAATGGTTATACAGTGCCAGCCGTGCGCGTGCACCACTGGCTGATGCCAACCATATTCTTTACCTGGTGCGTGCAAACCAGCTGTTTGTTGCCGGTCATCAGGATACTTTAAAAGATGGATTAAAAAACATTTCTGCAAAAACCTTGTTTTTGCCATCCAGTAACGACCTGCTGTTAATGCCGTACATGGCAGAAAACACGGCTGAGCAACTTAGAGAAATGGGTAAAGAGGTTCAGTACGAAGAAATTAATGGTCCCTGGGGACACTTAAACGGACTGTTTTCTATTCAACAAAAAGCCGAGTTACTCAGCGAGTTTTTAACCACTGAGTAACTCTGCTTAGGCTTAAGAGTCGCCGAAAATGCGGCCCTTAAGCTTATCTTTAAGACTGTCTTCAATTTTTGCCTTAAGTAACTCTTCGAGCTGCTCACTCTTATCGCCTGATTCGTTATCCCACTGAGTCAGGTTTTCCAGCAAACCTTGCTGACCGCCTAACTGGCCAGATACTTTCGCGGTCAAGTCCGCTTTTATTTCCGCCAGTTTCTCATCGGCCTCACCCATTGCACTTTGTGTCAGTAAGTCGCCTAACTGGTTATCCAGATCCGACTCAAAACTCAACGAAGGGCTTTGGATATCACCTCCAATATTGGTGGTGATATCCAACCGTTGCAGCTGTTTCAAAGCACCGGCAATAGCTGATGTCAGTTTGCTACTGCCCTCGGCTTCCAGGTCAAGGTTCAGCATCCGGACCATGGCTTTACCATCAAGCTTGTTTTCACGAACCAGCACAGTACCGTCGCTGTCCAGCAACGAAGACAATATACGAGCACTCAATTCACTGCTGTCGCTAAGGCCCAGGTTTTGTAATTGAGCGCCTTTCAACTGCCATTGCTGTCTTGCGTCTATGCCCAAGTCGGTCAACGACATCTCACCATTAAGGTTAAATGCGCTCCACAAATCGCTGTTGTCTGCTCTGGCCTGGTAGGTTGTGGGTTGTCCCAGTAAATTGTGCTGATGCGTTATGTTCTGCCAGTCGACATCAATAACGGTACCGCCCACCATAAATTCCGTACGAGCTTTTTTAATTAAAAACTCAGGCGGAGCGTTGTCATCAGCGAAGGAGATTCTCTGGCCTTCACCGCGAACCGGCTCTACTGTCGCTGAGTTATCGGAGCGCGCCAGCATAGGGCCCAGCTGCTCATACGCCAGAAGTACATACTTACTCCACTCGCGGGCTTTATCTCCCAAAAGCAAGCCAGTCACGTTCTGTAAGCCACTGCCGTCCATACTGAAAAAGGATTTAATGCGGTCAATATCATTACCGGGCGCATTTTTTAACTCACTAATTTGCTGTTGCACCACGTCTTTCGCTTGTTTGACTTCATCACGAAAGTTACTCACCGCTTCTTTATCGGCTCTTATCGACTCTTTCAACTCGTTTAAAGCCTTTTTCCTGGCGGCAATATCACCCAGACCTTCTACTTTACCTTCGGTTATTTGCTTAATTTTTTGTTCATATTCCTTTATTTTTTCCTCGCTGGGCAGTGCTTCCCGCGCGGCTTTCACTTCCTGTTCTTGTTGTTCATAAGCCGTTTTGGCTTCTTCAATGACTTTTTCGGTACGCAAATCAACCTGACTGACAATCTCATCCACAGAAGGCAGCGACATGGTCAATTTATCCCAGGACTGGTTCGCCCACCCCTGCATATCTTCTTTGTCCGGTAATACGTAAACCTCGCCTTCACTCTCTCTGGGCTGATTTACACGTACGCCTGTCATAGTAAGCTGTTCAATTAAGGTTCTGCCAAGTACCAGCTCCGTTGGACTGATGTCAGCAGACGCCTCACCAATTTGTACCCGGTTATTCTGAGGGGCGTTAGGGTCAGTCACCTGAACTCCGGCTACCGTTAAAGACAACGGAACCCAACGATGCTCTACTCGCTCAATATTCACTTCAGCACCGTTTAACCGACCCATAGTATGTTCCAGGGTCACTTTTATAATGGTATCCAGAAAGAGCCAGGAAATAGCGACTAATAACAGCACAAATCCGGCAAATACGGCCAGTCCCGGCCAGCGAATGATGCTACGTTTCATGCTCACCCCCTTAAGTCCGTATAAATTTGCCAGAAACGGCTGCCACGAATGACCTGTACGACACGCAGTTTCATTATTTTCGCCTGAATGCGTTTGCGGTAATTGGCAATAACCCAGTAGCTTATGGCTGCCACTATTGGCGCAGCAATAAGAGCAATAACAAAGCTACCCATGGTAATAGTGTGGTTAAACATGGAAAGGCGACCTAACGCAGTAGCGTACATAGCTTCGTAAATTCCCTGCCAACTTGAAGCTTCCAGCAAGCTCAGTCCTAAGCTGTGAAACCAGGGGTCAAGCAGGTAGGCGATACCCGAGAACACACCAAAAGATACGATAAATAAACTGAGGTTAACGCGGAAGATCAACGCCGCCAGAATTATAATTAAGTTATGGATCCGCCATAGCGGCGTTATTCCGATGAACATCCCTAGTACGACAGCTAAGGCCAGGGCCCACGCGCTAGTTTCAGAATTCAAAGCCTTTAACAACTTTGCCAGAATTGTCAGCATTCACCTGACTCCTTTGAAAAAGATAAAACAGCAAATCTGCTTGTTATCCGTTGTCTTTCTAATATAGTGTGAGTTGCATTTATTACGCAAATAATAAGCAAATAACTTACACCTTTTTAGCGACTTTTGAGTACTTTACGACATGCAGCAACACGTTCACCTTATCATAGATAATGCCGCCGACTGGCAGCCTTATTACCCAAGTCAAAGCTTACTCACCGCAAGTGAATACTTACAATCGGCACACTTGCAAAGTCGTTATCACGTCTTAAATTTGTGCAATGACCTATCTTACTTGTCCACCGGCTATTATGTCAGCCTGCTCGCAGAAGCACGAGGGCAAAGAGTCATGCCTTCTGTCGCTACCATTAACGACCTGACTAACTTCTCTCATTATCAGTTACTGATTAATACCGCTGACCGATCACTCACAAAATATTTGCAGAGCTATGATCAGAAGTCGCTATCCTTGTTAATTTGCTTTGGTTTGTGCGAGCAACCAGAACTGGCGTCTTTTGCGCGGCAAATTTTTGAGCGCTACCCATGTCCTATTTTAAAAGTTGAGCTGGAATTTAGTGGCCGCTGGCACATCAACAAGCTCACCTCCGGCGCGCTTAATGAGCTGAGTGACGAGCAACAAAGTTTTTTTGGTAACTCACTGGACCATTTCAGTAAACGAGTGTGGCGAAAGGCACGTACGCGTAAAGAATACCGCTTTGATTTAGCCATTCTTTATAACCCGGACGAGGCCATTCCGACCAGCGACAAAAAGGCGCTGGCACAGTTTATTAAGGCAGCAAAAGAAGCGGATATTGAAGCTGAGCTGATTACGGCAAACGACTTTAATCGTTTACTGGAGTTTGATGCGCTTTTCATACGGGAAACGACCCGTATTAACCACTACACCTACCACTTTGCTAAAAAAGCGGAGGCTAATGGCATGGTGGTTATTGATCACCCAGACTCTATTGTTAAGTGTGCCAATAAGGTGTTCTTAACCGAACTATTGGATAAGCATAAAGTTGCAACGCCGAAAACAGAACTGCTGCTGAGCCAGTCAGAAATTGATTACCAAGCCATAGGCGAGCGCCTGAGTTATCCGGTCGTACTGAAAATTCCTGACGGTTCATTTTCTATCGGTGTGGAAAAAGCAGAAAGCCTTGAGCAATTTAAACAAGTGGCAGCGGAGCTTTTCAAACAATCCACTATTTTGCTGGCACAAGAGTTTATGAAAACCGAATACGACTGGCGTATCGGTGTGCTGAATAACCGCCCCATATACGCCTGTCAGTATTTTATGGCCCGTAACCATTGGCAAATTTATAATCATAGCGAGTCGTCGTCGCGGGGTAAGAGTGGGTCTTTTGAAACTTTAGGCGTGCATCAGGCACCAAAAGACGTAGTTCGGCTGGCATTACAGGCAACTCGCTTAATTGGCGACGGCCTATACGGCGTTGATATCAAACAAACACCTAAAGGCCCGGTGGTTATTGAAATTAACGATAACCCGTCAATTGAGTCAGGTGTTGAAGATAAACATTTAGGATATGAACTCTATCGGCTGATAATGGCTGACTTTGGACGACGTCTGGATGAATACTGAGTTTAGGGTTGAGCCTGCAAAGCTCACCGATCTTGATCAATTAGTTACACTGGAGCGGGCGACATTTAATTACAGTTGTATTAGTCGCCGCAGCTTCCGGCAGGTTATTCAGTCTGATCATAATTATTGCTGGGTGGCGCGTTCAGAAAACCAGCTAGCCGGGTATGCCATTGCGTTCACCCGGCGCAACAGTAAAGTATGGCGCCTGTACTCTATTGCTGTATCACTAAACTTTCGTGGTTTTGGTGTCGGCAATTTACTCATTAATCACGTACTGGACACCGCCAAAAGGCAGGGCGCTGAAGCTATGTCTCTGGAAGTAAAAAGTGATAATAAAACCGCCATTCATTGGTATCAAAACTGTGGCTTCGAAACTATCGATATTCTGCCAAACTATTATGATGACGGCAGTGACGGTTTTAAAATGCGGTTTACTTTTTATCCGGAAAGTCTGTGAATACACCCTCAACACCGGCCTGCTTCAACCACTGTCGTAGCTGACCATGAGACTTAACGCCGTCGGGCAGGTCGTCAGCTCGCAAGGTATAAACATGAACATTCAGTCCCTTTTCTTCCGCAGAGTCTAAAACATCGCTCCATTGCGGTTCGCCGTTTTCAGAGACACCTTCTAATACATGATGTAACCACAGCCCGACCCCTTCTGCGTAGCTCTTAACCGACTCTAAACCAGCACTGGATCGCATAGCGCTGTAGTCAATATCTGTCGCGCCCCACTTGTTATCGCCAACCAGCTGGATGAGGGGCGCGTCCCAGTTAAACTCTCGTTTTAAACGCCGCAAGACTTCCGGATCAAAAGACTGCAAATAAATAGGGGTAGGCCGTTTGTCAGAATAGCCATTTCGTGCAAGTACCGACATAACAGCTGAAGTAATGTCGTACCCTTGTTGCTGATACCAACGTGAAGATTTCAGCTCCACATAAATACCGGTAGACATCTCACGCACCCGATTCAGTTCATGAATCAACTTAATGTGCTCATCCAGGGTTTGAATAGGGAAACGTACATCCGGTTGAGCAAAGCGTTTAGGATAGACCAGCTCATAGTCTTTATGGCGGGCAACAACCGTTAAGCGCTTTAATTCATCCAGGGAAAAGTCGACCACATAATATTTACCATCAGGCCGGTGCTTCTCCGGGAATACTTCAGACACGTTGGTAACATGGTCCAGTTTTTCGTCGTGCAAAACCACCGGCACACCGTCACGTGTTAGCTGTATGTCCTGTTCGATGAAGTCCGCACCTAAAGCATGAGCCATAACCGTACTGGCCTGAGTATGTTCCGGTAAATAACCCGACGCACCACGATGCGCAATATCCAGAAACTCAGGTACTTTTAAATCATGAAACGGCGCGTCCGGCAGAGTCTCCTGTGCTTTGGGTGCAGCAACTGCCAAACCTGATAACAAACCGCAAATGATGAATCTATTCATTATTCCAGTTAACCTCTAGCACTTTATCGCCAAGCTCGCGGTAACGTTTTATCAGCACCTCAATGGGCTCGGGCTCAGGGTTTAAGTCACGCCCTCGTAAATACTCCGGGTTATACAATTTACTGACCGAACGTTCACCTAAATCACAGGAAAACGTCACGATACGCTGCCCCGGCCCCTTTCGCAAAGCAGCAACCAAAGCGCCGGCAACATTAAGCGCGGAACTACTACCTAGTACAATACCGTCCTTGTCTCTGACATAACGCGACAGCGTGACTAAATCCTGGTCGGGCAAGTTAACGGCATGATCAATACGTGCCTGACGAAAGTTATCCACTAACCGCATAATACCAATGCCTTCTGTCATGGAACCCCCCGTCGAAACATACTCGCCACTGCGAAGGAACTCATAAATTCCCGAGCCATCCGGGTCCACAACCCAAACATCAATATCCGGATTCTTTTCTTTCAAAAAGCGCGAGTTACCACCAATGGTGCCACCAGTACCTGCCACAGAAACCAGAACATCAACTTTACCACCGGTTTGTTCCCAAATTTCCGGGCCCGTATGAAGGTAATGCGCACGGGCGTTGCTGGTATTTTCAAACTGGTTAGCCCACCAACAGTCGTCACGCTCTTCAGCTAAGCGACGCGCTGTGTGATAAAAGTGGTTTTCGTTTTTAAACGGAACCGGGTCAACGGCCATTAGCTCACCGCCATGCAGACGTATCATCCGTTCTTTTTCTGGTGTTTGATCATTAGGCATAACCGCCAGCATATTCAGCCCATAGGACTTAGCAACAACTGCCAGACCAATACCAGTGTTGCCGGCAGTACCTTCCACTACGGTCATGCCCGGTTTTAGTTCGCCGCGCTGCATAGCGTCGTCAATGAGCTGTTTAGCAGCACGATCTTTTATTGAGCCTCCCGGGTTCTGAAACTCGCACTTAATAAAAATATCGCACCCGGTTAAATCAGACAGCGATGGTATCCGTAACAGATCTGTCTCACCAATAAGGTCGCTCTGCCGTGCTCCAAGTTTCATGCTACTGCACCTTTCATCCTGCATTACTGTAGGTAAATAGTATCTCCCCTGTAAGGTCTGGGTTCAATAGCACTTTTGGTGCAGTGCACAGAGGTTGCGCACGTTTTTTGTGCAGAGCTCTCATCGAAATTCTATTTATCCATAAATATCAACAAATTAATCTTTGGCACATTTCCTGAATTAGAAGGTTGCTTAACAATCTTTTAATAAGGAAGCCTAATGAAAATGCTCGTTGCGTTAATCAAACCTTTCAAGCTGGAAGATGTAAAGCAGGCTTTGTTTGAAATTGGCTGCTCCGGCTTAACTGTAACCGAAGTTCGTGGTGTTGGCCGGCAAAAAGGCCATACCGAGCTGTATCGAGGAGCCGAGTACCAGGTCGACTTTCTTCCCAAAATGAAAATAGAACTGGCTCTTCCCGATGAAACCCTTGAACGGGCGCTGGAAGTTGTTAGCGCAGCGGCTCATACCGGCAATATCGGAGACGGAAAGATATTTGTTCTGCCACTTGAGCACTGCGTTCGCATACGTACCGGTGAAACTGACAAAGACGCTCTTTAAGGAGTCACCCATGGAAGCACAAGATTTACAGCAACTCACTTTTGCCCTCGATACTTTTTACCTGCTTGTTTGCGGCGCGCTGGTCATGTGGATGGCGGCCGGGTTTTCAATGTTAGAAGCCGGCCTGGTAAGAGCCAAAAACACCACCGAAATTCTGACCAAAAACATTGCTCTCTACTCCATTTCCTGTATTACTTATTTAGCCATTGGTTATAAAGTCATGTACCCGGATCCTTCCCCTGCTTACGCCGCCGATGCAAACTTCTTCTTTCAGGTTGTGTTTGTTGCAACCGCTATGTCCATAGTTTCCGGCGCCGTAGCAGAGAGAATGAAGCTCATGAGCTTTTTAGTTTTTTGTGTGGTACTCAGCGCATTTATTTACCCGGTCCAGGGCTTGTGGACCTGGGGTGGCGGCATGATAGCAAACTGGGGGTTTGTCGATTTTGCCGGCTCCAGTATTGTCCACTTAACCGGGGCATCAGCAGCACTGGCGGCGGTCATATTGCTGGGTCCCCGCTCTGGCAAATACCTGAGTGACGGCAGTATTAATGCCTTACCGGGTTCAAACATGCCTCTCGCCGCACTTGGTACTTTTATTCTCTGGTTCGGATGGTTCGGTTTTAACGGCGGCTCGCAGCTGGCCCTGGGCTCAGTTGATGACGCCAACGCCATTGCACGCGCTATGGTCAATACCAATACCTCGGCAGCAGCAGGAACAATAGCGGCACTGCTGTTTACCAAGTTACTCTGGAAAAAAGCCGACCTGACTATGATACTAAACGGTGCTCTGGCCGGACTGGTCGCCATAACTGCACAACCCGTTACTCCCGAACCCTGGCAGGCAAGTGTTTTTGGCTTTGTCGCCGGACTCATTGTTGTGTTGTCAATTATTGCTCTGGATAAGCTGCACATTGACGACCCGGTTGGGGCTATTTCAGTACATGGTGTCGTGGGTATATTCGGTACCCTGCTAGTACCCATAACTGACCCCAGCGCCAGCTTTATAATTCAGTTGGCCGGCGTTGCCACAATTTTCGGTTGGGTCTTTGCCTGTAGCTTTATCATCTGGACTATACTCAAGCTGACCGTAGGTATTCGCGTGACGAAAGAACAGGAATACGTAGGCTTAGATCAGGTTGACTGTGGCGTTGAGGCTTATCCGGAGTTTACTTCGCAGAAGTAGCAATACCGACGTCATATTGCCAGGCCCGCCCGTTCTTGATACGGTTTTATGCCATCAATTTCATGAATGGGCGGACAATTATGTCGACATCACGAGAGTATGTTGAAGAACTTTTAGCTCAGGCAGATATTCGCATTAACGGCAATCGGGCCTGGGACATGCAAATACACGATGAAACCGTTTTTGATCAGGCTTTGTCGCGTGGCAACCTGGGTCTTGGCGAATCCTATATGGCACGCTTATGGGATGCCGAGTCTCTTGATCAGTTTTTTTTCAAGCTTTTGCGGTCGGGCATTCAAGACAAAGTAAACCCCGCACGCCTTATCTTTCACTCTCTGAAAAGCCGCATTTTCAATCTGCAAAGTCAGTCGAAAGCCTGGGAAGTTGGACAGCACCATTACGATATGGGCAACGACTTGTACTCAGCTATGCTTGACGAACGCATGGTTTATACCTGCGCTTATTGGGAAAAAGCGAAAGATGTCGATGAAGCGCAACGGCACAAACTTGAGCTTTGCTGTAAAAAGTTAGGCCTGAAACCCGGTATGCGAGTGCTTGATATAGGCTGCGGTTGGGGCAGTTTTATGCAATACGCTGCTGAAAATTACGGCGTTGAATGCGTTGGCGTTACTATATCTAAAGAACAAGTTGCATTGGGTGAAGAGCGCTGTAAAGGCCTGCCTGTCGAGTTTCGATTACAAGACTACCGTGAGCTTGATGAACAGTTTGATCGGGTTATCAGCCTGGGCATGTTCGAGCACGTAGGCCAGAAAAACTATGACGACTATATGGATGTAGCCCTGCGCTGCACTAAAGAAGACGGTCTGTTTTTACTTCACACGATAGGCAAAAATGTCAGCGACACAGCAGCTGACCCATGGATCAGTAAATACATTTTCCCTAATGGCGAAGTGCCTTCTATTTCACAAATTGGCACCGCGCTGGAAGAAAAGTTTGTCTGCGAAGACTTTCACAACTTTGGGGCCGATTACGATAAAACCCTAATGGCCTGGTTTGAGAATTTTGATAAGGCCTGGCCGGAGCTTAAATCGCAATTTGATGATGAGTTTTACCGTATGTGGAAATACTACTTACTATCTTGCGCCGGAGCCTTCCGCGCCCGTGATATCCAACTCTGGCAGTGGGTATTATCACCTAAAGGGCGCGTTGGCGGGTATTCACGGCCTCAGCTTTAAGGGTCCGCGTTAAATTCCGTCATAAAGATATCCCAGAATACCAGGAACAGGGCTGCAACAAGCGGCCCTAATACAAAACCGGTAATTCCGAATAGAGACAAACCACCCAGAGTGGAAAACAACACTAAGTAGTCCGGCAGTTTTGTATCGCGGCCAACCAAAATTGGGCGTAATACATTATCGGCCAGACCAATAACAATTGCACCGTAAGCAACGAGTATGGTCGCGGCTATCCAGCTTCCTGTCGCGTATAGATAAATAGACACAGGTAGCCAGACCAGGCTGGCACCCACTGCAGGAATGAGTGACAAGAACGCCATCACAACACCCCAAAGTAAAGCGCCCGGAATGCCAAGCAACGCAAAGATAATACCGCCTAACGCCCCCTGAACTATCGCAACCACCAAGTTCCCTTTGACCGTCGCGCGTGTTACTTCAGCAAACTTAGTAAATAGCTTACGCTCTCGTTCATCTCCCAGAGGTAATGCCTTAACCATCAAGTTAATTAAACGGTGTCCGTCCCTTAGCAGGAAAAAAGTCAGGTAAATCATTAAAGCCAGGCTAATCAGAAAAGAAAATGTGTTTTGACCAATGCTGAGTGCTTCTTCCGCTAAGAACTTGCTACCGCTGACGGCTGTCGAGGATATTTTATCTCGCACATCGCTGGCTTGAATATCGAACTGAGCAAGAAGATCATTAATGATTGGGAAGGCAGTCTGAATTTCATCAAAAAGTTTTCCTGGATTAATTTTGCCTTCATTCAGTCGCTGGTAAAAACTAACGCCCTCTTGCACGAATGAATACGAAATTCCCAGTACCGGGATGACAACAATAACAAGTGCAATTAGCAGCGTAACAAGCGCTGCCCGGTTAGGCTTATCTCCAAACCTGTTCTTCAACCGTTGCTGCAACGGCGAGAAAATTACCGTAACGACACAGGCCCAAAAAATAGCAGCCCAAAAAGGTATAAGTACCCAGGCAAAAGCAACGCTGACAAGTGCCAGTGTCAGTAAAAATGAACGTCTTTCTAATGATTCCCGCATACTTGCTTCCTTGGCATTAGTAATTCTTTGCGTAAAGACTTGACAGACTTCCCGTTAGATAACAATCTCAACATAGCTAACTGCTTAATTTATCACAACTGATAAGAATAAATGTCGAAATCGGAAGATCCATACAGCTTTGCCACTTGGTGCAAAGAAAGTTTGATTAACTTTACAAAGATGAACGCCGAAAAACAGGTGTTTATTGGGTTTGTATTGGCGATATTTATTGCTGCTTTTATACGGGTTATTGAAATGACCGGTGGGCTTCCAAGCCTGTACGAGCATTTACTTTACTTTCCTTTAGTATTAACCGGACTTCTACTTGGCCCCCGTATTGGCGCACTGGCCGGGTTCATGTGCGGTGTTTTACTGAGCCCATTTTCTTTTTCTGATTCATTAATAAGCAGTAACGAAATTGCTGGCGGCTGGATCCTTCGCTTACTGGCTTTCACTTTCATTGCCACTATCGCCGGCATTATTGCAAGAGTCGTAAAAGAGCTTAATGGCGCGGAAAAAAGTGCGAAGTTCAAATATCAGGGCACAGACTTGCCTAACATTAATGCCTTACTGGAACAGCTAGAAACTATCGGTCACAGTAAGGACGGAGCTCCGGACGACCTTATCGATATTTTCAACTTTCGCTTGCAGAATATGGAGAAAATTCAGCAGCAAGTAGGTACTGAAAAAGCCAATGAACTCGTCAAACAAATGGCAATACAATTGAAAAAGCTACTTGGCGACCAGGTTCACGTTGGGCAAACGTCGAAAAATGAACTCGTTGGCGTTAGTGCAGAGGCAGAAGAGAATACCAAAGAACTGCAGAGTAAAATTGAAAGCTTTTTAGAAAAACCGATAGTGGTCGACGGCGTTTCGTACCAAATGGATAGTGCGGCAGGTGTACTCCGGGTCAAAAAAGACCAGCTTAAAGAAGACCATCAAAAAGTGTTCGATGAAGCCCAGGCCCATGCATTTAATGCGTTTCAGAAAAAGCAGCAGTTTTCATTTTTGGAACAAAATGATAACGCGATTGACCAAATTGAAGAGGTGACTTTCTCTCGTCAGTTTAGCGAGGCCATGAAGAATAATGACATTCAGCTTTACTTCCAGCCTCGCCTTAACACCAATACGGGTTACTTTTCCGTTCTGGAAATATCGGCAAAATGGGTACACCCAAAACGTGGCGGCATGAATTTAGAAGAGTTCAAGCCCATGATAGAGGAAGCTTCGTTAACCCAGCAGTTCACATCCTGGATGATTCAACGCACCTTTAAAGACCTGAAAACTTGGCTAAAACAAAAAGTCATAGTGCGAGTTTCTATTAATATCACTATTAATGATATTGTCGACCCTATTGTGCTAAACGTTCTGGCACACGAGCTACAGGACTCTAAGTTTCCTGCACGGCAAGTTTATATTGAAGTGAGTGAACGAGCTCTAATGTCACTATCTGATAAGTCAAAACGGTATCTGGAGCGTTTAAGAAGCGTTGGTTGTAACGTCATAGCTTCACATTTTGGAGAGGGTCGTTCGACCATTCAGTCACTTTTTGTACTACCCGTAGATGCCGTAAAACTATCTGAAGAGTTGGTACAAAAAGCAACGTCGCACAGTGACAAAAAGCGAGAGTTAGCGTCTATGGTCAAAATGGCGAGGGCTCGCGGTTTAACCACCATAGCCACAGGCATTAATGACCGCGCTAAACTCCTTCTGTTAAAACAAATAGGATGTGAGGAACTACAAGGATCGATTCTAAGTAAGTCGCTGAAAAAGGCTGATATACCCTGGGCCCGGATAAGATAATGAAAGACAAAATGAAGTTAACAACTCAACATAAGTGGCGCCGACCTTTTTTTAAGCGCCCGGAAGTTATTCTGGTAATAGCCTACATAGTTGCAGCTATAGTTTGGGAGCTTGGAGCCAGCGCCCTAATTCAGAATTTAACTATAGAAACCGATACCCAAAACCTTATGAACCAGTGGAAACCCTGGGGCTTTGTTGTTTTATCTGTGGTTTTTCTGTTTTTCTTTACTCGTATTTGGGTTTTAAGACTAAAAAAATCTCGCGAACTGCTTTATAACTATCTTGGGAACAGCCCTACCATTCATTACGAACTGCGTTCACTGGACTCAGGCATTCGCATTGACTGGGTCAGCCCAAATTGTGAACGCATTATGGGCTACTCACCCGAGGAAGTGAAAGCGCCAGGCTGGTGGTTACGCAATATCCACCCTAACGATACACAGTTAGCTAAGAAAACCATTTTACGAAGCCTTGAAGAAGACCAATTCGTTTACGAGTATCGCTTTCGCCATAAACAGGGGCACTACGTGTGGGTGCGGGACGAATTACGCCGTACCAATAGACGCCCTTTAAGCTTTCAGGGTTCATGGACCAATATCTCAGCCGATTATGTTGATAACTCAAACGGCAAAGCTGGCGAGCTCTCAGAACATGGAGTCTTATCAGGTATTGCCTTGCTCAATAAGCACCGCAAAGTCATTAGCGTGGATGCTCCATTTACCGAAATTTCCGGATTAACCGAAGCTCAGTGTGTTAACTCAAAGTTAGAGGAGCTTTTCACCGCTACAGATATCGACGATCTTGACAGCAATTTCCCTTGTAACCAAAGCATTTTAATTGTTGGCCGTAACGCAGAGAAAAAACGTTACTCCGCTGTTCTGACAATTAGAGAGGCTGTTTCAGGCTTTTCTGAAGAAGCGACTTATATCGCTACATTAAGCGATGTAACCCGAATGAAACAGCAACAGCGGCAGTTACAGAAGTTAGCATTTTTTGACGACTTAACCGGACTACCTAACGGCAATTCATTGGCATTAGATTTATCCAGACTGCTGGATGAGTTGCCCAGCGATCGACTCGCTGCAGTGCTAGTGATGAACGTCGACCATTTTCATCAGGTAAACGACAAATACGGTCATCACATTGGCGACAAAATTTTACAGCGCCTGACCCAAAGGCTAAAAGAAGTCACTCCTTTTGGCACTAAACTATACAATCTGGGTGGTGACGAGTTCGCTATTGTGCTGAATCACATTGTCGAATACATCGATATTCAAAATATTATCTTACAAATTCAAAAAGCCTACGAGCGTCCTTTTGTGCTGACCAATGACGACCAGCAAGTTCAACTAACAGCCAGTATTGGCGCCAGCGTTTACCCCTTAGACGGGCACGATAGCGGAAAGCTCTTAGCTCAGGCTAATTTGGCAATGAACTCAGCTAAAGACCAGCAGAATGAAAACCAGGCTTACTTCAAACAAGAACTTGAGAACCGCTCTTACGATGAAATTCAGCTAGAGGAAGATGTACACAGCGTTCTTCAGAGTGACCAAATGCAATTGGTCTATCAGCCGGTGCTCAATATGGATAAGCAGGTCGTCGGTGTTGAGGCTTTGCTGCGTTGGGAGCACCCCGAACTTGGTACCTTACAGCCTGAAAAATTCCTCCCCCAGTTTGACGCTAATGGCATGTTAGACACTTTGGGTATTTGGGTTATCGAAAACGTTGTAGCCCAAGTTGAAAGGTGGCAACAGCAGAATATTACGCCGGGTAAAGTAGCCATTAATTTGGCCACTGAGCAAATATCACAGCGGCTTTGTCAGGCCATGAACAGGTTAAATAAAGAAAGCCCTAAGCTTTTAGCTAAAATTGAATTCGATTTAAGCGAGAGTAGCTTAAGCGAACCTCTGCCGAACACGCTCGATATTATTGAACAACTGCACGAATTAGGTATTACTCTGGTTATCGACCGTTTTGGTAAGGGCATAGGCAGTATGCTGCATTTGAAAACTATGGCGGTCAGCAAAATTAAAATTGAACGTGAGTTTATCCGCGACCTTGATACCAACGAGCGCTCACGAAACCTGGTCAAAGCAGTTATACGCATGACCACCGAGTTAGGCTTAGAAGTACAGGCAGTTGGCGTAGAGAATCAGGCCCAACTGGATAAACTCAAAGAGTTTGGTTGCCATTACTGGCAAGGGCAACTTTATAAGCTACCTCAGGCCGCTGATGATGTTTTTAGCAGTGACTGATTTAGTCTTCTACTAAGGCCTCATAAACCTGAGTAATATGTGGGTCATTCACACCCAGTTGCTGTAGCGCCAGTTGCAGCTTTACCAGGTACTCGGCATTGGGGCCACTGGGTCCCGATGCACGGGCAATATGCTGAGCTATTTCAGATTCAGGAGCAGCACCAAGAAACGCTTCATTTTCTTCTGTTGCAATGTAAACCAGACCTTCGTTCTGAGAGCCATCGCGAAACGTCATTGCCGTGGTGAAACGCAGGTAACCGTTTTTCTCCCTGTGATCCAAATGCTCAAACACATCCGGCGATACTTTATAGGCCATGCCAGTACAAACTTCACCCGGCGTTTCAATTAAGGTGAGCACCCTACCCGGAGCTTCCGGCGTACCACGATGGTCATGCGAGCCTTGCCAGAAGCGGCGCGACCATCCTTCAATAGAGGCAGGCGCCCTTTCCAGATAAGGAAAGTCAACTTTGTAAATGAGTGACCCATAACCAAATAGCCAGACAGCCTCCAGCCCACTTAAGTCCTGACGCTCTTTATTCATCGCAATGGTATCGTGTGACATACAACTCTCTTGCCTATTTCCAGTTACAAAGGTTTGTAGCCGATACGGAAACCTCCCCAATGCTTTCCATTCACATAGACAGGTACCGATAAATCGTGCATAACCTCGCCCGTGTCGCGCTTGTACGTCTGTAACAATAACGCTTGTGTATGGGCTCCGCAACGCGCACCGGTTTTATCATTAAACAATCGACGAGAACGGTTACCGACCAAGTCTTTGTTTGGATCTCCGGTTAATGGTTTATTAAAGGCGTCATTATGTCGGGCGACATACCCATTCGGATCAGTCGCGATAGCGTAGACAATATGTTCGTGACGCTTCAGAACCGATTCTTGAATAGCGGGCAATACACTGTCGAAAAACTCTGTGTAAGCGGTTCTGTATTTTACCGGATCTGTCCCCGGCACGGGTTCATAGTTTTTTGAGAACAACTCAGAGGATGTCAGTTCACCCTGCTCGAGCGCCTGCTCTAAACGCTGTTCAATTTGCTGTGCCGCATCCGTCGCGGCTTTGTAAATAACTCTATGCTCTGCGTCGGCGTCGTTCTCAACCAAGTGCGCAAATAACTGTTCCGACTGCATTTCCAGTTGCTCTGCCTGACCACTGACATCATCAAGTTGCTGATACTGTTCCGACAGGTCCGAATTAACCGAATGCAGCAGCTCGCCGTTTCGGGAAAGATCCTGAGCGTTTTCTCCCATTAATGCCGTTATTTTCTGCAGTTGTTGCTCGACGGTTTCTGCTTGCTCAACAATGCTAGCCAGCTGCTCAACAATGCCCGCGGTGGTCTCAGACTGCTGCTCAATGTGCTTTGATAAATGCTCGATATTTTTGACAGCAGCAGTCGTTTCGGTATGAATCGCCTCTACCAGATTACTGACTTCTACGGTAGCATCCGAGGTTCTTCCCGCCAGCGTTCGCACTTCATCAGCAACGACCGCAAAGCCTCTGCCATGCTCGCCTGCACGAGCCGACTCTATTGACGCATTAAGCGCCAGCAAGTTGGTTTGTTCGGCAATGCTGTCAATAACCTGAGTCACTTTGCGAATGTCACTGGCCTTCTCCTGCAGGCCCTTAACTGCTTCGGCACTTCCCCGGCTGTCTGATACAACGAGATCAATTTCGTGGGTCAGCTGCTTTATTCGTTCTCTGCCTTCATGACTTATCTGCTTAGTTTGCTCAGCAGCAACCGCAACTTCCGACGAGAAAGTCTCTATTCCCTGAGCCCTCTCACTCACCCGGGACGAGTTATCGACGCTCTCTTCCAGGCGCTCTACAATATCGGCCAGTACAGTCTTAAAACGGGTAATTGCAAAGCTGAGTTCGGCCGTTGCAATAGCATTCTTTCCGGAGTTTTCAGCAAGGTGGTCGGTGCTGTCGTCGGTATCTTCAGGCTCATCAAAAGGAGCCTGGGCTCGCCGCAAGTAGCTAATATAAAAAACGCTTAAACCAATGAACAATAAAGACTGCAGGCAGAGTTGAAGCCAAAGCCAGGGGACAAACGAGGTAACGATTAAACTGGCAACTATCGCTAAAACCGTTATTAGTAAAGGTGGTTTCACATCAACTGTGGACATTTTTTCGCTTCCATAAGGCGTAAACAACGCAACAAACCATGTATATTTATCGAACAGTTTCTATGAAACTTTATGGCGGTGCACTACGACCTTGGTAGCAAAGCCAGGCGAGCGCTAACTCGCCTGACCATTTAATTGATTAGAATCAACGCTCCTTTTCAGTTTCGTCGTTTGAGTCAAGTTCTTCTTGCTGTCGCAAATAACCCGCCGCTTCTTCGTCCGAAGCCTGCGGTTTGTTTTGCTGCAACTTTTCCTGACTTGCAGGAATTGCGCGTGTCTGCTCATTTAGCTGATGTATCTGGGAGGCATTACCTAAGTCTCTGTTGCTGGTAATAGAAGCAATAGACTCACGATCTTTAAGGAAGTCGATGACATCGTTGCGAATCGAGGCCATTTCATCGTCCGATTTGTGCATTTCCAGAATGTGTCGAGGGTGTTCGAGGTTTTTCATTCCTGTGGCCGCAAAAGTTGTCGACACAATACGAGAGACAATAACCCAGGGAGTGATACTGCTGCGTACTAAGGTGTTTTCTGAACGGGTACTGTCGTGAATACCCGCACCAGTTGATATTTTAGATTCGGTGAAAGTACCTTCGCACTTAAAGTAGATAAGCATTGATTCAAACTGAATTTCAGCATAGAACAGATGCGCAATATTTGCCGCTAACCGCGCAAAGGCACGTAACACATAACCAATAAGCAAGAAGTGAATAGCCGTCATGGCAACACCAGCCAGAGCCATTAAGTCAGCGTAAGGCGTATTCTCTGATAACCGGTAGTTCATGCTATCCAGCAGTTTCACCACATCCACCGTGGCATAAGCTAAAAAGAAAGTGAAAAGCACACCAACAATAAACAGGCTGTTACCCAACAACAAACTCACCAAGCGGGATTTTTCAGATAAAGACCCCAGCCCCATAGGTTTAACTCGTGGCTGAATTTCCTGAATCATCTCACCGCTGAATGCGCCTTTACCGTCTACTTGTTCCTGCAAGTTAGGATCAAGCTCACGATAGACCCGGTTAGGTACTTCGCGGTAACGACGGTTCGCCATTACCAGATTATCCAAATTAATAAAGATTTCTTTAGGGTGTACTGACTCCTGCCAGTTTTCGCGTAGCTCTGAAACTTCGGAAACCGGGTTCGCATCGGCTAAGCGTTTTTTCAACAGCACCACAGTTACTAACGTACAAACAATAGCACCGACAAAAATGCTCAATAGATACCAACCGGCATGAAAGTTTGGTAACGCCGCAAACTGTTGCTCAATTGCAGCTGCGGTTAAATTCGCGGCGTTCATCCACCAACCAACAACCAGACCTACAACAACCGGTAGAAGCAGCGCAAAGGCTATAGTTTTAACCAAATCGCCACTACCCATTGAATCAATAGACTGCTCTGCTCCGCGCGATATAGCCTGGCCTGCAGCCTTCCATACATGCATGATATACAGCGTTAACAATACGGTATAAACCGGGAACGCAAGTACACCAGCGTCACCGGCAAACCCAGCCAGAGAAACAAAGGCAGCAAAACCAAAGGCAACCATTGCAGTCAGAGTACGCACCCACGCACCTAACAAACGCTGCGCCATGTTTCGAATGGGGTAAGGCATAAACAGCAACTTGGGAAATACCGTGTGAGCAATGCGCGCCAACAAGCCTTTTGGCTCTATAAAGGTACTGTTCTTACGACCCATCAGCATTTCTTCCAATGCCTGATCGTTATAAGCAACGTAACGCGACTCTTCCTGCGCTGTACTGCGCTCAGACTTACTAAAATTACGTGCCAGTGATGTTGGATGGTTACGACCAACAAAGTAGCGCAGCATAGCCATAATACCGCCACTCAGCACTTTAATACCGCCAGCCAGCAATAGCAGCCCGAAGATAGCTAATACCCAACCTGTAATTGCATCGGGCTTCACGGCCCCGGCACCTGCTACCAGTAAATAAATGCCAAACAACGATTGCACCACACCGCGAACACTCGTCACCAATCCTTCGGTTTTAAACGGGTTCTTTAACCCCAGATCAATCGAACCGTAATCAAACGCCACCGAACTTCCCCTATTTAATACCTAATAAAAATAAAGGCTTTAGGTTAGCGGTAAGTTAACGGCTGAGCAATAGAAAGTTAGGTATGGCAAAGGCGCTTACTTCATTGACATCAAGCCCCACGCGTAGCAATCTAACCTTCTATTTAGGCACCAACTGGCAAAACCTATGAAAAACATCGTTGATCACTTAGCGCAGTATGCGGCTTATCATCGTAATCGTAAGAATGTGGCGACCCACATTGTCGGCATTCCTATGATTGTCGTTGGTATCATTAGTCTCTTGTCTCGACCTGCACTACCTTTGGATTATCTGTTGATCACCCCGGCCAGTCTGGTTGTTTTAGCCGCTGTTATTTTTTACATTCGGCTTGATATTAAGCTTGGGCTACTCATGACCGTGCTGCTATGGCTGTCTTTAGCCATTGGCCGGGACATTGCAGCTTTACCAACAATGTTGTGGCTTAGTTGGGGCATTGGCCTATTCGTAGTCGGCTGGATCTTCCAATTCATTGGCCATTATTTTGAGGGCAGAAAGCCCGCTTTTGTTGATGACATTATGGGTTTAGCAATTGGTCCCTTATTTGTGGTGGCAGAAGTTGTATTCATTTTAGGCTTTAGAAAGGACTTAAAAGCAGCGGTGGAACAAAAACTATGATGGAACTGGATTACCCTCAGTGGTTTCATGACTGGGCGGCTTCCCAACCCTGGGCTTATACCATTAGCGCCTGTGTTATTCTGGCAGTTGCCGTTTGGATATCCCAGCTCATCACTCAGCAAGTTTTATTACGTGGTGTTTCGCGACTACTGTCACAAACAGAGTTAGGCAGTGACCCAGGCGTTGGCATTCGGGTTATTGTGCACCGTCTGGCTCAGGTTGTTCCTGCTTTGGTATTGTCCGCCGGTATTTATCTGGTACCCGACCTACCTGAAACCGTTACCACAGTCATACGTAACATCAGTATTGCTTACTTAATACTGACTCTGGCGCGTTCATTCAGCGCCGCCATGACCAGCGTTAATGAAATATACAACCTTCAGCCCGACGCGCATGAAAAGCCAATTAAAGGTTATCTGCAAATAGCGAAAATAGTGGTTTACGTTGTCGCGGCCATTCTCATCATAGCGTCATTACTCGACCGCTCGCCGGTTATACTCCTTTCCGGAATTGGTGCTATGGGTGCTGTTGCTATGTTGGTCTTTCAGGACACGATACTGTCACTGGTTGCCAGCATTCAGCTTTCCTCTAACGACATGATTCGGGTTGGCGACTGGATAGAAATGCCACAGCTAAATGCCGATGGCGATGTCATTGATATCGCACTTCATACCGTACGGGTTCAGAACTGGGATAAAACCATCACCAACATCCCGACCAAACGCCTTATCTCTGAGTCTTTTAAAAACTGGCGCGGTATGCAGGAAAGTGGCGGACGCCGTATAAAGCGCGCCTTGTATATTGACCAGAACAGCATTCATTTTTTGTCCGACGAGCAGAAGAAAAAGCTTAAGCGTTTCTCCTTACTTAACGACTACCTGGAGCAAAAAGAAAAAGATATTTCAGAGTGGAACTCTAGCCTTGAGCAAACCGGAGCTGATCCAATTAATGGCCGACAGGTGACAAATATTGGTACCTTTCGCGCCTACGTGAAACAGTACCTTAGTAACAGACCTGACGTGCATAAAGGGCTGACATTAATGGTAAGGCAGCTGAACCCTGGCCCTCAGGGCTTACCTATTGAAATCTATTGCTTTAGCAATGACACAGCATGGGAAACCTACGAAGGCATACAGTCTGATATTTTTGATCACTTGTTTGCCATACTGCCGCAATTTGATTTGCAAGTATTTCAGGAAACATCCGGCCAGGATGTGCGCACAGCGGTGCAGCAACTAGGGTTAACTCAAAATAAGCCGGAGTGAAATCTGTAGCAATTAATCAAGTATTTATTGAGTCAGCTCAAAAATACTTGTATGGTCTTTCACCTCATTTGTAACCCGAAAATACAGTGGTGGTATCGTTGTGAAAGCGTTCTCCTTGTTACCCAAGACCTTGTTGTTGCTGCTCTTCATTTTCAGCGCTTCTAATGCCAGTGCGAACAACGAAGAGCCGCTTAAACAAGTTACCTTTAACAAGGTACTTGAACTTGCCGGCGAGGAGCCTGAAAAGACATACTCCTACGGGGCTCACCCTTCACAGTTTATCCAATTCTGGAGCACGCGAGAACATTCAGACTCAGCCGCTAACGTTATTTTTATTCACGGTGGCTGCTGGCTAAAAGACTACGACATTACTCACACCAACCCCGCCAGCAATGCATTAAGAAACGCAGGCTTTAATGTGTGGTCAATAGAGTATCGTCGTTTAGGCCAAGAAGGCGGTGACTGGCCAGCGAGCTTAAACGACGTAGAAGCCGCTATCGACTTTATTGGCGACAAGCTTAATGGCCGACCCAGCGCTGTTATGGGGCACTCTGCAGGCGGGCACCTTGCATTGCTGGCCACTGCAAATGACACTCCTGCATCGCCTAACATTGAAGCTGTGATTGGTCTTGCTGCCATTACCGACATGGTCAGTTACACGCAAACCGATGGTAGTTGTAACCGCGCGGCTTTAAACTTAATGAAAACCGCCTACGAAAATACAAGTGATTACCAGAAGGCCAGTCCAAGAACCCAAAAACTGCACGATAATACCTGGTTAATTCAGGGAGATGCCGACCGTATTGTGCCACTGAGCCAAACTCATAATATTGACGTAGAAACAGAGATACTGGAAGGTGTCGGCCATTTTGACCTGATACACCCACACTCAAGCGCATGGAAAGCCATTATTAAACGCCTGAACAACGAGCTTAATCCATGAACCTTACCGACATACAAGAACTTGACATCATTGACCCTTTCGCAAAGCACCGCGAACAATTTCAGTTACCTGAGAATAAAGTCTATTTGGACGGCAATTCTTTAGGAGTAATGACCAAAGCAACAGAAACTCGCTTGCAGCACGTTATAAAACAACAATGGTCACAAGATCTTATCAATAGCTGGAACGACCATAACTGGGTGAACTTGCCGCAAACCGTTGGTGAAAAAATTGCGCATTTAATAGGGGCCGAACCAGAGCAAACCATTTGCTGCGACTCAATATCGGTCAATTTATTCAAGGCACTAACCGCCGCACTGACCATCGTTCAGACGCAGGACCCGGAGCGCACAGTTGTGCTGTCGACAAAAGACAACTTCCCTACCGACTTATATATGGTTCAGGGTGTTGCTCAGTTTTTAGGGCAGCATCGCTGCCAATTAAAGCTCGTTGACGAAAGCGAGCTTGAACAACACATAAATAGCAAAACCGCTCTGGTGCTGGCAACCGAAGTGAATTTTCGGACCGGCCGACGTATTAACGCAAAGCAATTGGTCGCCAATGCGCACGAAAATGGCGCTCTGGTTATTCTCGATTTAGCACACAGTGCCGGTGCTATGCCCGTTCATTTGGACGACTGGCAAGTAGATTTTGCGGTCGGCTGCACCTACAAATACCTGAACGGAGGGCCCGGTGCTCCCGCATTTATCTACGCAGCAAAACGGCACCACAAAACCATGAGACAACCGTTAAGTGGCTGGTTTGGTCACGCCAGGCCCTTCGACTTTTCACCGGAATACGAACCAGCTGCGGGTATACAGCAGATGCTTACCGGAACACCTTCGGTTCTGGCTATGTCAGCCGTGGACGCCGCGCTGGATGTTTTTAAAGGCGTTAGCTTAGAAAAGCTAAGAGAAAAGTCGCTACAACTGTCCGATGTGTTTCATCAGTTATTAAAGACTCATGACCTTGATGACGTACTGCAGCCTATTTTTCCAGAGCAACGAAGCGAACGAGGCAGCCAACTGTCTTATCACTACGAGCATGCTTACGGTCTCTGCCAGGCTTTAATTCAACGAGGCGTTGTTGCTGACTTCCGTGCACCTAATTACATTCGCTTTGGGTTCACCCCACTGTATAACAGCTTCGAGGACATTTGGCAGGCCGCCGAACAGTTGCGACAAGTGTTAGCAGAAAATGAACATCTGGATCCGCGCTGGCAACAACGTAATACCGTCACCTAAAACCAAAAAGCCTCAACGAAACTCACTCCGTTGAGGCTTTTTCAGAACGGCTTTGGTTTACATCGTATTTCCTAACGGAACTTTTTGACCATTGAGCATAGCCTCACCGCCTTCCATTTCGAACTCACTACGATAATCGTCTTCAGTTTCCGTCAGTAAGCCCTGCTGTAAATACATGTTGATCATCATTGGCGCCTGTTGCTCAGCCATTTTCTGCATCTCGGCCTCATCAGCACCCGGATACTGCATGCGCATAGTTGATAGCAGTTGTTGTTCAGCAAGCCACTTTAATAGAGGTTTATCAACAGTCAGCGACGCATCGGCAATCACACTAGAAAGCCAGAACCGAATATCATCCAAATTATCAGGTACCTGAGCCACACCAACCAATTTGGCTGATAAGTCGCCTTCAAAATTTCCAGGCTCCATTTGACCGCTAAACTCACTAACAACAAACTCAGGCTCTGCCTTCAGTAGTTGCGGTAAACTGTCTTTTACCAACTTCTCAGTTGCCGCCTCCATTTCGTCCGGCCCCTGGTCATAAATAGTTTGCATAGTCTGGTTGTAGGCCCGCAAAAACTCGGCATCGAGATTATTAAATGCCATGTTTACAACAAGATTATCAAGGTGAGTGTCGCCAAACATAAATGATTTCATCGAATAGTTCATATCCACATTCATGTGTTTTTCATCATCGCTAAATGCACTGATAGCCTCGACATCAAGCTCTTCTAAATTGAACAAATCGACATCATCAGGCGAGCGCGCGGTAACCTTTTCAAGCTGCATCGACATTTCGCTTTCATAAAGCCCACCCTGCATAATACTGAGCAAATCGCCTTTAGCTTCCGTACGGACTTTCATCTCACCAACGCTGACAGCCTGACCTTCCATAAGCACTTCAGCACCGTCTAATACGCCTTCATAGCTGAAGCTGTCTGACGAAACCTCGCCACTGCCTTCATAGCGGGACACTGAAATCTGCTGGCGGGCGTCATTTGGCACTAAGGTAAACGAAGAAATGGAGTCGCTGTAGCTAAAGTTGCCGGAAAAACCGACAGAGCCAACCATATGATAAAAAGGCGTTTCATCTTCCCAGTCCAGAAACTCACGTAAGCCTTCGTCTTTAGAGCTGGCCTCAAGTGACGCCAGACCAAGCCCCGGAGAAAACTGAGTAAGCACAGGGCCATGCTGAACATCAATAACCACCTCAAAAGAAAGCTCTTCAGATTGTTCTGCTTCGGGGAACGCACCGCTGAAATCAACGCCCAGCTCGACGGTTGCGGTTGAGCCAAACCAGCCTCTGTCAAATGACACAACTTGCGCTGTATAGGCAGGCACATTATTTAATGCCTCGACGTGCTGTTTCAATGTGTCTTCAACTTGAGATCCGGCAAAGCGGGGGCCAATTAAAGCAGCAGCGACAACGACAATACCGACGCCGCCAAGGAGTCCTTTCTTATTCATAGTAGTCCTTTCATTTATAGAGGTGAGTTGTAATTATTATGTTGAAATTATACATAAATTAAAAACCGACAGCAAAAGTTATGCCCGCAATAGGCGAGTGTGAACCTTTGTGTTAGTTTTCCAGTAGAAGTAGCAGGTTTTTTTTAAGCAGGTATAGCAATATGGTCAGGATAGTAACGGCAGCATTGACTGCCCTCTTTCTTTTTGGGTGTTCCTCAGGTGACTGGCGAGATGCGTCCAGAGAGCCCGCGGGTATCGCGCCTGACCCTGAGATTGAAAAACAAGCCGTCATAGAAGCCTATGCCGCCGATGCGTTTGGCTGGCGTGGCTGGTTTGCCGTTCACACCTGGCTGGCAGTGAAGCCAGAAAATGCCAGTGAGTATACCGTATACGAAGTTGTGGGATGGGGTGTAGAGCACGGGCGCCCGGCACTGCGTGTTTATCAAACAGCAACCCCTGACCGCTACTGGTATGGTGCCGAACCCGAAAAAATACTCTCGGTATCGGGAACGCAGGCCGCCGGCATGATCTCGCGCATTGAAGAAGCAGCTTCCCGTTACCCCTGGGCGGACCAATACGAAGTGCTACCGGGGCCTAACAGCAATACCTTTCCGGCCTGGATAGCCATACAAGTTCCTGAGCTTGGCCTAAAATTACCTTTCAGTGCTATTGGCAGCGGCTACGCGGATAATGATCAATGAATTTTAAATTGCTGAAGCTCTCTTTGCAGTGACATTGAAAGCTTGGCCAAATCATCGCTCGACTCTCTAACTTGAGCCGAACTTTGCGCCGATTGCTCTGCAATATCGGTTATGGTGCTGACATTCTTGTTAATATCTTCAGTTACTGAGCTTTGTTCATCTGCTGCGGTGGCGATATGATTGTTCATATCATTGATTTCAGTCACCGCGTCAGTAATTCCTTTAAGCGCACTATCAGCTCGCTGAGCTTTATCCACCGTAGCATCGGCACTTTCACGGCCCGCGTTCATAGAACTCACGGCTTCACTTGTTGCACTCTGCAAACGTTCAATCATATCCTGAATCTCTTGGGTCGATTGTTGAGTACGACTTGCCAAAGTACGCACTTCATCCGCAACCACAGAGAAGCCCCGACCATGTTCACCAGCTCTAGCAGACTCAATCGCTGCGTTAAGTGCCAGTAAATTGGTTTGTTCTGCAATACTGCCGATAACTTCAATTACTCTGTTAATATTGTTGCTGTCGTCAGCTACTTTATCAATTACCTGAGTAATTTGATGAACCTGATTAGCTAATGCCTGAATAGCATCAACAGTTTCACCTACAGCCTTGCGACCATTTCTCGTATGAGTATCCGCTTCTTGCGCTGATTGTGCAGCTTCATTGGCATTTTTGGCAATTTCATCCACCGTTGCCGACATTTCATGTATAGCAGTCGCAACCTGCTCGACCGCCTGATGTTGCTGTTTAATGCTCTGGTTAGACTGCTCAGAAATACTGGAAAGCTGCTCAGACGAAGTTGCCACTTGTTCAGCCATACTGCTCACTTTCTGAATGGTTCGCTGCAGCTTCTCAATAAATTCATTAAACGCATCGGCAACTTTCCCTAGTTCATCCGTCCGTTGTAAGTGAATTCGTGCGGTTAAATCTCCCTCACCTTTGGCCATATCACGGAAACGCTCCAATAATAAATTCAGTGGCTTAGAAATCAGTGGAGGGAAAAACAATGCTAAAAGCACACAAACCGCTAAACCAATAATAAGCACTGCGCTTTGTGCCCAGTTACTTTGTGCAATGGTTGAATCAATTAACTCTGTCTGATCAAGTGCCGCCTCTTCTTGCCGCTGTTCCAACTGATCGAGGACACTGCGCATTGTCTCGAACTGGGGGCCGCTTTGTTGCTGACTTAAACCCACCGCGGCATCAAGGTTACCGCTAGCATGCAATGCGATAACTTCTGCGGCTGTTGCAATCCAGACCTCACTCTTTTGTTTATAGTCGGCCACCATCCTGCGCTCAGTATCGCTTGAGGTAAGCTTCAGAAACTTATCGACCCGCTGCTGTGCTTGTTCAATATTTTCATTGTGAGTATCAATGAGCTTTTGCTGTTGCGAGCTACCCGGCTCTACAGACAGCAGTGTGCGCTCCGCCACTTGGGCCTGGTGTAAATCTCTGTCCGCTTGCAGCAAAAAATTAAGGCCCGGTAAATGCTCGGCTGAAATTTTGTCAACACTGCCCGCCACCGATTTGAAGTTAGTCATACTCACAGCCGTGATCGCAATGAGAACCAAAGCTAACAATACGATGGGTAATAGCAGCTTGTAACGAACGGTTAAATTATTAAACCAGCCCATAGATTTTTGTTCCTGTGACAGTTCTATTACTTTATATCGTAAGCAAAGCAACAAAGCTTTAGCCGGTCAATAAATATTCAATTTAAAGCATTCACCCAAGACGCCAACACTGAAAGCAGGCATAATACGCTCATATTTAAAATACCTTCGTTCAGCGGTTAATTTTCCCATGGAAATCAATGTAAACTTTCTCGACAATATGCGCCTTGAGGCAAAATTCGATGACTTCACGGTTATTTCGGATCAGCCCATTCGATACAAAGGCGACGGTTCCGCCCCCGGCCCTTTTGACTACTTTCTGGCGTCTTCCGTTATGTGCGCGGCGCACTTCATTCGTCTGTATTGCGACGCCCGCGATATTCCAACCGAGAATATCCGCATTTCACAAAACAACGTTGTCGACCCCGAAGACCGCTACAAGCAGTTGTTCAAAATTCAGGTTGAATTACCGGCCGATGTTTCCGAGAAAGACCGCAAAGCCATTATTCGGGCAGCTGAGCGTTGTGCCGTTAAGCGCGTTATAGAAAATGATCTGGAATTTGACGTTGAAGCGGTTGAAAGCATTACTCAAGACGCTCAGGCGTTACTGACCATACGCCCTGACAGCGACAGCAGAACCTTTATTGAAGGCAAAGACTTACCGCTTGAGCAAACCATTGCCAATATGACCGCCATACTGGCGGACTTAGGCATGAAGATAGAGATATCTTCCTGGCGTAATATTGTCCCGCATGTCTGGTCGCTGCATATTCGCGATGCCGCCTCTCCTATGTGCTTTACCAACGGAAAAGGCGCTACCAAAGAAAGCGCTTTATGCTCCGCACTGGGCGAGTTTATTGAGCGCTTAAGCTGTAACTTCTTTTATAACGACCAATATTTTGGTGAAGAAATAGCAAACACCGAATTCGTACACTACCCCAACGAAAAATGGTTTAAACCCGGCGCCAACGACGAGCTTCCCACCGAAATTCTGGACGAGTACTGTCGTGAGTTTTACGACCCGGAAGGCGAACTGCGTGGCTCGCACTTAATTGATACCAACTCAGGCCGTGCTGACCGCGGTATTGTGTCCTTGCCGTTTGTGCGTCACTCCGACGGCGAGACGGTCTATTTTCCGTCGAACTTAATTGAAAACCTATATTTAAGTAACGGCATGAGTGCGGGTAATACGTTGCCCGAAGCCCAGGTTCAATGCTTATCAGAAATTTTTGAGCGCGCCGTTAAAAAGCAAATTATTGAAGAAGAAATTGCCCTGCCGGACGTACCGCTAGAGGTACTTAACAAGTACCCGAATATTCAGGAAGGGATAAAAGCCTTAGAAGAACAAGGCTACCCGGTGTTAGTTAAAGACGCATCGTTGGGCGGTCAGTTCCCGGTTGCCTGTGTTACCTTAATGAACCCACGCACCGGCGGTGTTTTTGCTTCTTTTGGTGCGCACCCAAGCTTTGAAGTGGCACTGGAGCGCAGCCTGACCGAGTTATTGCAAGGCCGAAGCTTTGAAGGTTTAAACGACCTGCCGGCACCAACCTTTAACTCCATGGCTGTGACCGAACCAAACAACTTTGTTGAGCACTTTATTGATTCGTCGGGCGTTGTGTCCTGGCGTTTCTTTAGCGCTAAGTCTGACATTGAATTCGTTGAATGGGACTTTAGCGGCTCTAACCAGGAAGAAGCCGATACACTGTTTGGTATTTTGCAGGACATGGGCAAAGAAGCTTACGTAGCCTTGCATGAAGACCTTGGCGCGCCGGTATGTCGTATTCTGGTCCCGGGCTATTCGGAAGTCTACCCCGTCGAAGACCTCATTTGGGACAACACCAATATAGCTTTGCAATACCGTGAAGACATTCTCAACCTGCAGCGATTAACCGATGACCAGCTAGAAAACTTAGTTGAGCGCTTAGAAGACAGTCAGCTTGATAACTACATGGATATTATCACCCTGATTGGCATTGAGTTTGATGAAAACACGGTTTGGGGTCAGCTCACCATTCTTGAATTGAAGCTGCTGATTTACCTTGCACTGCAACGCCATGACGACGCTTTCGAATATGTGGAAATGTTCCTGCAGTTCAACGACAACACGGTTGAGCGTACGTTGTTTTATCGCGCTGTTGAAGCGGTGCTTGAAATTACTCTGGACGAAGAACTGGAATTAGAAGACTACCGCTACAACTTAGGCCGCATGTACGGCGAAAAAACCATTGAAGCGGTTATAGGCTCTGTTAAAGGCACTGCGCGTTTCCACGGTTTGGAACCGACCAATATGCAACTGGAAGGTCTGGACAGACACTTGCGCCTTATAGAGAGCTATAAGAAGCTACACACCGCCAGAGCAAAGTAGACTACTCCTTCTGGCATAGTGTACAAAAGTTCCGGCAAGGGATAAGATCGTTGTTTGTAAATTGTACAATTTTCAGAACGATCTTAAGTAGCAGAGTAAGCATTTGATTCAAAACAGTCTTATTGCCGGAACAGACCCGCTCGATGCCATTGATGAATTTCAGGCTATCGTTGACGATATCCCGTCCATCGTTTTCAGAACACCTATGTCATCAGAAAACGGCGCGGCTGAAACTGCTTTTATTTCTAACGACGTTGAACGGTCTTTGGGCTATCCCAGGGCGACTATAAACAACCTGGAAGATTGGTGGTATGGCAATGTACACCCCGATGATATAAACATTGCTAATGACCAGTTCTCCCGTTGGCAACAGGCCGACTTTAAAGGGTTACTGCGACGTCAATATCGGTTTAAACACAAAACCGAAGGCTACCTCTGGGTCGAAGACCTAATCAGAAAGCATTCTTCATCGACACACCACGCAGACCAGTTCGTCGGCACCATTACGGTTATTGAAGACTTGGTAAAAACCCGGGAGCAACTCCGTCAACTGAGCTACATTCTTCCCGGCGTTTTATACCAGCTGCGATTCGTGAGTCGCTCTGACATTTCGTTTCCGCTAATTAGTGCTCACTCCAAAAAACTGTTTGATATATCACCCAGCGACTTAACCGACTCTGCCGAGGCCTTTTTTGACAAAGTACACCCAGATGACCGAGAGCCTCTTATTGAAAGCCTGGAAGATGCCAGCAACAAGCTCACCCCGTGGCAGTTTGAGTTTCGCGTTATGGTTGAACAGAAAGTAATTTGGATATCGGGCAGGGCCGTGCCGGACAAACAAGTAGAAGAGAACCTTATCTGGAACGGCCTTTTTATTGATAATACTGATAAAAAGTCTCTGGAACTTGAGCTAAAGCGGACAAATGATGAGCTGAAACGCGCTCAGCAAGTCGGTCGTGTTGGTCACTGGCAGGCGAATTTGAAATCCCGCGAATTAATTCGCTCTACAATGGTTAGGGAGCTGCTTGGGTTAGAGAAAACGGATTCCAACACCTCGATAGAACGCTTTAACAGTTTAGTTCACCCAGACGACCTCGAAGATGTTAAATCGCTTGAAGAGCTCACTCCCGAAAAAAGTAAAGCCCAAGTTCAGCATCGTATGCAACATGCTGACGGCCACTATATTTGGGTTGAGGAATTTGCTGAGCTGCAGGACGACGGCTACACGCTAATTGGTACCTTCAGAGACATTACAGAGCAAAAAACATTAGAACTGGAGCTTTTGAAAAAGTCATCCACCGACAGAATGACCGGAATATACAACCGGGGCTATTTTACAGAGCAAGTGGACAAAGAGCTGTCACGCGCAAAGCGAAACGGTCGCCCTTTAAGCCTTATCATTCTTGATATCGACCACTTTAAAAACTGCAACGACTCTTACGGACACCCCTTTGGTGACGAAGTGATCATAAAAATTGCATCGCTCCTTGAAAATGCTATTCGCTCTCACGACACCGCTGCCCGAATTGGCGGCGAAGAATTTGCAGCCTTGCTTCCGGAAACTGACCAGGCTGACGCCGCTGCAGTAGCAGAGAAGCTACGCACGACAATTTCAGCACATAAATTCTCGAAAAATGGCGACGATATTTTTGTGACAGTGACATTAGGCGTGGCAGAAGTGCAGTCCGGAGATAACTGGACCAAGCTCTTTAACCGCGCCGATAAAGCGTTGTATAGAGGTAAGCAGTCGGGTCGTAATCAGGTTTTTCTGGCGAGTGATCTTTAATACCACTAAGTATCAGCTAAACTTGCAGCATTTCAGAACAATGACAAACGCTTAACTCGGTAACGTGTTAAAATAGTGCATAAATTGAACGCTCAGTTCCAATGAGCATCTGACCTTTGGTACTAAACTATGCGAACCTTCACATGTCAGTGTGGTAATACTCTGCATTTTGCGAACACCCGTTGTGTCAGCTGTGGGCTAATGCTTGGTTTTATGCCAGATGAAAAAACACTGAGTGCCTTTACCAAACACGATAAAGGGGTTTGGCGATCTGCAACCAATGGCAGACTCTATCGTCAGTGTAAGAACTACTCTGTACAGGATGTGTGTAACTGGATGATTCCGTTTGAAGAGCACGGTGAATTATGTGCTTCCTGTCAGTTAACCCAGACTATTCCCAACCTGGATCAACCAGATAACAGACGACTTTGGTTCCGTATGGAGAATGCCAAGAGGCGCTTGCTGTATACTCTTTACAAACTTGAATTGCCGGTGGTATCAAGGCAACAAGATCCTCAACAAGGGTTGGGTTTTGAGTTCCTGGAAGATCAGACTGAAGATGAATATGGTAATGAACTGACGGTTAAAAACTTCGTCACCACTGGTCATAATGCGGGCATTATTACGCTCGACCTGAAAGAGGCTGAGCCGAGTTCAAGAGTGAAAATGCGCGAGGAGATGAACGAGCAGTATCGCACTCTCGTCGGCCATTTTCGCCATGAGTCCGGTCATTACTATTGGGACCGGCTGGTACGGAACAGCCATTGGTTAACTGAATATCGAGAGCTTTTTGGTGATGAAAGACTGGATTACACCTATGCCCTGCAACATTATTATGAGCAGGGCCCGGCTCCCGAATGGCATAAAGTATGGGTCAGTGCCTACGCTAGTATGCACCCCTGGGAAGACTGGGCGGAAACCTGGGCACATTACCTGCATATGGTAGATACCCTGGAAACCGCCAGTAATTTTGATTTCAGTGTATCTTCGCACCAGGTCATTGACCCTTTACAGCAATTGCCGCAGAGTACTGAGGCCAAAAGCGAAGCACATTTTAACCAGCTGTATAATGACTGGTGCCGACTGACGGCGGTATTAAACGCGCTGAACCGCAGCATGGGTCTGGATGATGCTTATCCTTTTGTCATCTCCAATATCGCAACCGATAAACTGCGTTTCGTTCACAGGGTTATCAGCGAAGCTTGTAACACTTAGATTTAACCCTCTTTTTCCCAGTCGAATCTAGGCAGGCCGGAGAAAGCCTGCCGCAGCCCTTCATTCCATTGTTTTTGCATCGATTTATACATGGGGCTGAACGCGCTATATTTAGCGTGCCAGGGTTCTTCAAGACTGTCGCCGGTGTAAATAGCCAATTCAATGGGTAAGCCCACACTGATATTACTACGCACAGTAGAATCAAGCGATACCATGGCACAGCGTCCGGCATCTTCCAGCGATGTATTAGGCGTGATAATACGATCCAATATCGGTTTCCCGTATTTGTTTTCGCCAATCTGTAAATACGGGGTATCTTCCGATGCGCTAATATAATTACCCTGCGGATAAATCATATAGATTTCACAGGCTTTACCAGCAATTTGACCACCAAGAATAAAACTGGCTTCTCCGCTGGCATTACTTTTCTCCAGCGCCGGTGCGTGCTGTTGTTGCTCTTTCTGACTCAAATTGCCGACATAACTGGCTACATCATACAAATGTTTGCCCTTTCGCAGATTAAAGGCTGCGTTAGGATCTTCCAGATCAGAATTGATGGCGTTAACCACCGCCTGTGAAGTGGCCAGACTACCCGCCGATAGCAGTACAACAGTACGCTCACCCGGCCACGAGAACCGATACATTTTACTGTAGACTGCCACATAATCTACCCCGGCATTTGTGCGCGAGTCGGACGCAAACACCAGGCCTTTGTTAACTCGGATTGCCAAACAATAGGTCACAAAACACTCCAGAAATATCAACTAAAACCCGGCTACAAACCCAACCGAAGTTCATCACATTCTCTATGCAAGAGCAGAGAAAGACAAACAATTTTGTATTTTTGCTGCACTTACCACTATGTTTATAGAAGGTAACGAACCAAAAAGAGGGCTGTGCATGACCATTCGCTGGGGAAGCTATAAAGTCACTAACTTGTACGATGAGCTATTACGAGCAGCAGGAAAACCACGTGAAGCCGCCGAAATTTTATGTGGCTATTTGCGTGGTCTGACAGATAAGAACCTTGAAGAGTATAAGGTTGCTGCAGATTCAGCCATCCATGTCATGGGCATCAGCTTTCGGGTTTATCATGAGGACGAAGGATCTATCGATAGAGCCTGGCCGTTTGACATTATCCCCCGGATAATCGACAAGCAAGAATGGTTAAAGATAGAAAAAGGACTGAAACAACGTGTTAAAGCCCTGAATATGTTTATTGATGATCTCTACAACGATCAAAAAATCATAAAAGACGGCGTATTCCCCGCCGATTTACTCAAAAAATCTAAGAACTTTTTGCCTCAATGCAAGGGCGTTCATCCGCCGCTGGGCATATGGGCACATATTTGCGGCTCGGACTTGGTTCGGGATAACGACGGTACCGTTTATGTCCTTGAGGATAATTTGCGAGTTCCTTCCGGCGTGTCCTATATGCTTGAAAACCGCGAGGTAATGAAACGTGTTTTTCCCGAAATGTTCGAGCAATACAGTATTTTACCGGTAGACGATTACCCTTCTCATCTCTATGACATGCTATGTCAGATATCTCCGAGAGACATTGAGCAACCGGAAATCGTAATACTGACCCCCGGTATCTACAATTCCGCCTACTTTGAGCACGCTTACCTTGCCCAACAAATGGGCGCAGAGGTGGTCGAGGGGCACGACTTGTTTGTCGATGACAACGACATTGTCTATATGCGAACAATTGAGGGGCCTGCAAGGGTGGACGTGGTTTACCGGCGCGTTGATGACCACTTCATTGACCCCGAGGCATTCAACCCTGACTCTCTTCTTGGCGTTCCCGGGCTGATGCGTGCCTGGCAGGCCGGTAATGTTGCACTGGCCAATGCCCCTGGTTCTGGGGTTGCGGATGATAAGGTCGTGTACGCTTTTGTACCTGATATTATTCGGTACTATCTGAATGAAGAAGCCATTATTCCGAACGTTCCCACTTATAAGTGTATTAATAAGCAAGAACGCGACCATGTCATTGAAAATATACATAACATGGTGGTAAAACCGGCCAATGAGTCAGGCGGTGCCGGTATGCTGATTGGTCCCCATGCCAGCAAAGCAGAATGTGAAAAATTTAAGCGTCTGGTTCGCAAAGACCCCCGCAACTACGTAGCGCAGCCAATGCTAATGCTGTCCACGGCGCCGACCCTAATTGAAAATAAAGCAGAACCCCGGCATTTGGATTTACGTCCTTTTGTCTTAAGTGGTAAAGACATTCAGGTCACCATGGGCGGACTAACTCGGGTGGCAATGCGCAAAGGGTCTATTGTGGTCAACTCGTCTCAGGGTGGCGGCAGTAAGGATACCTGGATTGTGGATATGGAGGCTTAATCATGTTGTCACGAGTAGCAAGCAATATATTCTGGATGGCCAGGTACCTGGAGCGGGCTGAAAACACTGCCAGGGTGATAAACGTTAACTCGCACCTACTAATGGATTTACCTCGAACGGTAAAATTAGGCTGGGAGCCAATTATCGATATTTTTTCGATAAGAGAAGATTTCTACGAACACTATGAGGAGGCCGATGAGCGAAATGTGGTCAAATATATGGTCACGGACAAGCACAACCCTGGTTCTATCCTAAATTCGCTTACCCAGGCTCGGGAAAACGCCCGTACCATCAGAGAGATTATTCCCCGTGAAAGCTGGGAGCAGATTAATGCTTTGTACCTGTCGGCAGTGAAAAATTGCCAGTCTATCCTTGGCCGGCGCCACCGTTACGAGTCTCTGAACAATGTCATCCACTCCAACCAGACCCTCACTGGTATGTTAGCCGGTACTATGACCCACGATGAAGGCTATGCCTTTTTACGCATGGGCCGCAACCTTGAGCGGGCTGACATGACCACTCGTATCATTGATGTGCGTTCGGCCTCTCTGCTACCTGAGCTGGATCATGAGCAATCGGCTTTTGACAACATTCAGTGGATGGGGGTACTAAAATCCATGTCCGCGTACCAAATGTACCGACGGGAAATGCGTCTGCGCATTAACCGGGCCGACGTGCTTCGATTCCTACTGTTGGAATCGCGATTCCCCCGCTCTTTGGCGCACACTCTGAAAGAGGTTAAGACGCTTCTGCAGGATCTGCCGCGCCATGACAGCGCTATTGTGCCAATTGATAAGCTGCAATCGCAGTTGTTGAAAGCCAAGCCACAATCTTTAAAGCAGGACAGTCTGCATAAGTTTATCGATGACATGCAGCTGGGTCTGATTACTATTGCAGAGCAAATTACCGAAACGTACTTTTAACAGGAAATAGCCACTGCATATAAAGATGAAGGAACCATAAGCTAAACGGGGCTGAGCTAAAAGTTCAGCCCGATGAAAGCACCACGGTTACGTTTAGCCACAGCCTGCATAAAGGCAGCGAAGGTTTCTGCGTTACCACTTGCGCGGCTAAAGCCGATACCATGAATGCGCATTACAGGCTTGCCGTCCGCGCCCTGATTTTGACTGGTGATCTGGCGAACTATCGCATCCAGATTATTTACCCGATAATCATCACCAAAAACATAAATGCTGGTTGTGCCCTTGGTTTTTTTATAAAGGTTAATGGCTTTCAGAATACCCAGCTCAGGCGCACTTTTACCGCCGGTGAAGTTTGGCATTTGCTGCATAGCCGTTTGCCTGAAGCTTTTGGTATCTGGCAACCAGTCACCAGCTTTACTGCTGAACATAAAGTCGCCATCAGCGGCCATAATTTGGAACCCTTTCATTTTAGGGTGGCTTTCAATAATGTCATTGACCACACTAATGACGCGGTTCCAGCCGTTGCCTCCGGACATCGAGCCTGAGTTATCAACCACAAACACCACGTACTCCGCATCCGTAGGAATACCACCGACGTCATCGTCCGGCGTATCCGTGCTGTTAGGAGTGTTTAGCATTGCAGTGGTTTGCCGTATTTCAGCCCTTAACGACGAGGCTTTATCCTGCAACTGTTGCAGGGTTTTCTGCGCCCGCGGAATAGAGCTTTCCAAATTTCTTTCCTGCTCGGTCACTGAAGCCGTTTTCTGTTCGGCGGCAGACAGTTCGTCTTGTTTCTCCGACAAAGCACCTTTTAATTCTTCAACCGACTGCTGAGCCTGAAGCACTTCAGAAACTAAGGTACTGAGGTTAGCAGGTCCGCGTTCTGTGTCTTCGGTACCATTTTTCGCCAGCAGTACCAGCATAATAACTGCACCAAAAGCGCAAGAAATAATATCCAGGAATGAGAGGTTAAAAACCTCAATTGGCGCACGCTGAATTTTTCTCATTATGGCCACTCCGGAGCTGGTGACAAGAAGGTGCCACCACTTACCCGCGACCAGTTCCAGTATAGCGGAGAAGCGTAGGGGTCACCTTCTATAGGCAGCAGTATAATATTGTAACGAACACCTTTAGGCGCACGTTTTATGGTCTCAACCATCAATGCCTGACGGCAGTCTGAGGAAATAGATTTTTTCGTCGAAATAAAATTACGACAGGAAAGCGGCAGGCCGTCTCCCAATGTTGGCAGCCCATCCGTTACAATGTATACGTCAGTAATATCCGGGTTCGTCTCAAATAACGTGCTAATACCCAGCTGAAGGTTGGTTCCGCCCTCTGGCACAACCGCGCCTAAGTCCTTCACAATAGAGTTCATAGAGCCGCTGACTGAGGCAGTGCTAACGTTCCGTTGCCCTAAACGGTTCGCCGTATTGGAAAACGTCACCACACTCACTTTTGAGGTTTGCGGTAGACGTGCCAGCAACCACTGAGCAACCCGGCGGGTTCTTATCCACTTAGCGGTAGACACTTTGTCGCCATCGCTTAAAGCCAGCTTGCTCAGCACGTCGATTAAGTTGTCGCCCATCATGGAGGCGCTCTTATCCACCAGAATGCCTATTTGTTCGCCTTCCACCTTCATGCCGGTGATAAAGTTCTGCTCACCCGTACCCGAAAGCTCAACGTTAGCTGACTTCTCAATTTCTTTGGACAAAGCCGCTAACTGGTTTTCCAGATCGGCAACAACGGCCAACTGAGTCGACAAGTCCTGCAAAGCTTTGGTTTGATCCTGGGTGGTGTCGCTTTTCGCTTCTTTAGAGTCTTCCTGCTTAGCCGACTCCAGCGCAATTTTGTCATTAATTTCGTCAATGGATTTTTTCAGGCGCTGCTGCTCGTCCATTGACGCAGCCAGCTCCTGCTCGAGCTTTTCCTTTTCTTCCGAGGGCTCGGGCGTAAAGGCTTTAAAGTCTACCAGAATGAAAATAAGGATAACGGCGCCCAGCCCGCATGCCATGACATCCAGAAAAGATAGATTAAAGCCGTCGCCAGCCTGGCGTGTTCGTCGCATCTGAATCGCTCAATTAACTGTGTAAATGAGACAGCAAATGCTTCTCGCAGGACTCTTGCGTGCGGATCACCATCTTGTCCTGACGGCTGTTCAGCAAGTGCATAAACAACATCAGAATCAAAGAAATAAACAGCGCCACCAAAGTCGAGTTAAAAGCCACACCCAGCGATGCAGTCATACCGGCAATGTCTCCCTCAAGCGCTTTGTCGGCCTGCGCCAGCGCCGCGCCGATACCGCGAACCGTACCCACGAAGCCAATAGACGGAATAGCCCAGATAATGTAGCGGATCATGTTGTTGCCGCTTTCTAACTGAATGGCAATATTGTCTACCGACGACTCAATAGTGTCAGCGGCGTGCTGAACGTTTTTGGTGTTTTTAAAACGACGAATACAGTTAATCCAGGTGCTGTAAGCGGGAGTTTCTTTATAGGCCGAGCTTTCTAAATCATTTAAGGCTGCATCAACGTCCAGCGCTTCAGACTTGTCGTAGCTTTCCAGTAAGTCGCGCGAATAAATTTCTTCTTCGTCAATTAACCGCCACAGCTTATACAGCATAAGGAATAAGCAGAACAACATGAGCGAAATACACACCTGCTGTTCAACATCTTTGAAGATAACCGAAAATGCAGTTAAAGCTTCTGTCCCTCGCTCTGCCATTGCCACTTCGGCCGCCGGGCGAATAAGTCCTGCATACAGCAAATGTACAAGGGTAAAAATGGCCAGTAGCACACCACCACTGACAAAAAAGTTAGGGCTCATTGAAAGCGTATTATTTTTAGACATTATGCATTCCGGGCGTTAAATGTTGGTGGGGAAATCTTGTGGTGCATCCAAAGACACAAAATAAGCCGTCGCGCTGCCGGCCAGAGCCAGCAGTATGACGCCCAAAATCACGCGTTTTTTCATGATGTTTCTCCTCATCACTCATGATACCGGGCTATTCTAAAACCGATATCCTCGGCCGAAGCACTTTCACCGTCGCGAACGCTGGCACGAATATTTTTCAACCGCCCGATTTTGTATGACGCGCCTTTTACCACATGGCCATTACCACGCAACGCGCCCAGGTAGTCGGTATACACCCGGTCAAGGTCTGGAGGGTTTAAAGTGTAGCTATCGTGCACCCACTCTTTGACGTTACCGTCTAAATCAAAAAAACCGCCACGTTCTGCTTTAAAGCTGCCGACAGGGGCTTTACCGGCAAAACCGTCATTGTAACCACGTAAAATGAAAGTTTGCTGACCTTTTGCAGACTCATCGGCAAAGTTGCCCTGCTTGTCACGCAGGTGTTCCTGGCTGCCCCACACGTAAGTAGTAGAGTCAGCTCTGCGATTAATTTTGGCAATGTATTCCCATTCGGCTTCGGTCGGCAAGCGGTAACCTCGCGAACTCGCATCGGTTCCCACCACTTTACCATTACTGACTTTATAAAAAGGCTGCAGGCCTTCCTGTTCACTCAGCCAGTTGGTAAATAACGCAGCCTCGTCCCAGGACACATTCGTAGCCGGCATTTTGGTTTTACCACCAGAGCCTTTAAACGCGGCGAACTGCGCCTCGGTAATTTCATGGCGCGATATCCATACGTCCCGCGAAAAGTCTACTTTCACCTGATGCTCATTACGCCCACGGCTAGGTTCATTAACCGGTGACCCCATAGTAAACTTTTTCGGTGACAAGCGGCTCATTTCAATACCCAGAGTACTGACAAACAAAGGCTTGCCTTCTTTCCTTCTGGCATCAAACTCGCGCAGCATTTCTGCTTTTACGTTCAAAGTTCGCTCGCTGCTTGGCTGAAATTCCTGTTTTACGGTACGGTACCCGTTTTTTCGGAATTCAACTTGTGAAGGCAGCGTCTGTAGCCTGGCACGAAAAGGCGTTACGCCCTGCTTCTGCCCATTAATGTATACTTCACTTGGCTCGTTTGCAGCAAAGGCCACATCGCCCATTTCTGGCGTCAACCTGAAGCTCAGCTGGTGATTTTCCGCAGGCCCTAATTTAACGGTCTGGCTTTGCTTAATATAGCCAGCCTTTTCGTAACGAATAACGTGCTCTTTATTGGCATCGACGCTAATTGGATTTTTTGCCGGCGCTCCGTTGACCAGCAACGCACCGCCTTTCGGACTCACTGAGACATTGACCGTTGCCTGAACGGGCTGAAGACGGTAGTTACGCTTCGGTTCTTTGTTGCGAACGGTTAAAGACACTGTGTCAGTAACCGGTTCATACCCGGGATAATTCACCACTACAGGGTAGTCGCCACCCACTTTAGCAACGGTTACCGGAGTTGACCCAACCTCTTTGCCGTCAAGGGTAACCGCAGCGCCAGCAGGGGTTGAATTAATAGAAATAGTACCGCTAATAGGAGTTAACCGAATTTGTTCTTCAACCTTTCCGTCTATTAGCGCTTCAATAGCCACTGAGGCCGGCTCGTAAGCCGGATGAGAGACCGACACCATATAAGTTCCGGGAGCAAATTCACCCTCAAAGGTAGAAGCGGTTTCTCGCTGCTCACCGTTAACTGACCAGACAATATTATCTGCGCCCGGCTCTGTTGTTATCGTCACTTTTGCCGGTTTAGGCTCCAGCTCAACTTCAATGGTAGAAGGGCTGTTGTCATTTACCTGCACTTCTTTGGTTTGGTACTTGTCGGCCGAAACCGCCACGAGGCCACCAGAGCCTACCGCGTAATATTTATTGTCGATGAAAAAGCCAATACCCGATTTAACCGCAAACCGGTGAGCTTGCGCAGCTTCTGTTGGCTTTACGGTAAAACTGTAGCCTTTGGTTAAAAACAACCAGCCAAAGTAAATAAACAGCAATGCAAGAATACTGACCGAGAAGCCAATAGCCATTAACCGCCGTTTACGTCGTCCTTTCTCAATGGCTTCGTCAAGTGTGGCCACGAAGTCTCTCCTGTTATTTATTATCTTGCGCTAAATTATGCTAAACGCGTTCGTTACACTGAACGTTAATAACAATTGGCGTGCCCGACTTCTCCACCACAACATCGACAATGGTTGAGCGGTAGCCTTCGCGGCGGCCTTCTAATTGGTATTTACCCGGCTTTAACTGGATGGTTTTTTCTCTGACCTCACCCACAACACCAACACCCAGTACTTTTATATAAGTGCGATTGTCGGAGCGAATGGTCACATCTATGGGCTGATTTTCATTTTCAATGAGCTGCTCAACCTGGCTTATTTTTTCACCCAGCTTTGCGCTCAATTGCGTGAGCCCACTGTATTTGGACACCGCATTCACAGCATTTTGACGAATGTTGTTATCGGCCAGACGATCCGGCCTATCAATATAAACATCCAGCGCGCTACTGGCTGCTAATATCTCACCTGCGCTTTGCTTTGCCTGCTGAACAACATGGCTGTCCGGGTAATCAGCCATCCCCTTTCCCGCCAGTATCAGCACGGTTTGCCATTCGTCAGCCCCTGCAAATACCTGAATTCGCTTTTCCAGCGACTCCATACCCTGACTTTTTAACTCAGCGTCAATTTGCGCCTGTAGGGTTGCCAGTTCCGGTCGATTGTTGTCTATAGCCGAAGCTTTGGCTAATGCTTCCTGGGCGCGATCAAAGTCCTTGCGATCAATCGCATTCACCGCCGTTGCCAAAGCACGAGCAAAACGTTGTTGTTTAATTTGCTGTTCCACTTTCGCTAAGGCTGCCTTTGCATCCTGCTGTTGCGGATCAAGCTTTATAATTTGTTGATAAGCAGCACGCTGCTTCTCTATGTTACCTTCTACACCGCCTACTCTGGCCTGTTCATACAAATCAGCGACTTCATGGTAGGTGTCTATGCGCTTCTGCAACGCCATCGCGTCGCTAGAGTCGCCTTTTACCCTTAAAGCCTGAGCATTCAGCTGAGCGGCATCATCAATGTCGTCGGCAGCAAAGGCTTTTGCTGCGTCTGCATAAGGTTGTTTATAAGCCTTTTCAAACGCGCTTTGGTAGTTTGTAATATCCGTATTGAGTTGCTCGATAGTGGTTTGCGCCTGGCTGTAGTCACTGGCGCCGTAGTCATCAAAAGCTTGTTCTATATCAGCCTGAAAACCCGCGACTTTGACAGGCTTCCACTTCGACAAATACGGGCTAGAAACAAGTTCGGAAACACGCTGGTTAGTCTCGTTCAAAGCCGTTTGCAGCGCCTTTCTGTCTACTGCATGGTTAGCTAAACTAGCCTGCGACTCACCTTTCTCCACGGCTACCGGCGTGTCGCCGCCAGAAACCGGGAAATAGGCGAGTAGGGTAACGACAACGCCAATCAGCAAACAGGCAAAAACGGAGGTAATTACGCCAGTTACAATAACTCTCTTCTTTTTAGCCCGGCTTTGCGCTATTTGCTCATCTACAGATGACATTGTTACCCTTCCCTGAGTGAATTAAAGCTGAGTTAATGGTGTTGATTCAAGGTCATAAATTTCTTTCAGCTTTTCGCGTAACTGAGCGTACTGCTCGCCGGCGGTACCAGTTAACTCAATGTTTTGCTCATTCAGCTCAACAACTTGTGGGGTTACTTTAATGTCCAGGTTTTGACCCATTTCATCAAGCAACGCACGCTGTGTGCCTAACTCGCGGTTAGTCTTTATTGCTTCACTTAAGCTGTATACCGCACCTAAACCTGCTGCCGCACTTGCTACCTGGCCAGCTGTAGAGCCGGAGTTCTTGCCCAGCAAAATTGCCGCTGTTGCTAAAATACCGGCGCCAACCTGAGCACGCGTTCGCTCTTCTTTTTTCCGGCGTATATCAATAGCAACCGGAAGAGTTTCCTGCTGATACGTGCGATATGCATCGTGTGTGCTTGCGTAGAACGTGTCGTAACTGTCCTGTAGCGAGTCAATAAACTGCTCGTCTTTCGCCTTAATAACGTTAACCCGCTGGTACATAGGGTCAGACTCAGCCGGAGCGCCGGTCAAAGTTATAGTAGAACGGTTCGAGAAAAAGTTACTGGACTCACCCAAATAGCCTCCAAAAGCCTCAGGGCTGTACATAGTGGCGTAGCGCATATCTGAAACCGCCTGAATAGTTTTCTTTTCCTCATCGGACTTTTTCATTAGCAAGTCATAAACATAACCCGCAATGCTTTTAAAAATAGGTCCGTACGGGTTCTCACCCTTTCTTAATGCATCGCGGTAGAAACCCTCCCCCACGCGAAACTCAAACTCTTCCTCGCCCCAAATTTGGTTACTGGCATCCATAACGCGAACGCCAATTTCAACCGTTTCAGTGTCTGAATAATTGATTTTTCCCAGCACATAAACATCCGCGCTTACATTGGCATCGGGCGTAACATTAACAGCGCCAAAAGCTTTAGTGTCAGAAAGCGCTTCGCGAGTATTAACGGCAAAACGATTGGCTTCTAAACGACGTACCTGTGGCCAAATATCTTCCTCAACCAACTCTTCATCGTCGATATTTCCGTACTCATCTTTTGGCAAACCTGGGTCAAAAACCGGAATAGCGACATTAAGATAAACATTGGAATTATAACTGTAGCTGCGCTCTTCTTTTCCTAGCGCCTTAGAACTACCCGGGCCACTCATACTTGGGCCTACACTGGTGACATTGGTTTGGGTTGACTGGCATCCGGCTAATGTAAATAGTGCGGAGAGTGTCATAACGACTGAAAATCGTTTTATTTTTTTTAGTTGAGCTAGTGTATTCATTGTTCTGTCTTCCATTAATTATTGACATCCATATTCGGCCATCAGGCCTTTGAAATGCTCTTTTTCGGCTTCTGTTGTGGCAGAAGCCATACCTTCTTTCACCGCGTCGCATACCGCCGAGCTGCCACTACCGCTGTTGCCACGCTTATGATCTTTTGTATCCACTGAGGAGCTTTCCGATACAACTGAGCTCGACTGCTGTTGTGTTTCACTGCCCGTTGCACCACCTGCGCTCGATCCCGTTGAACCCGATGTGCCTCCCGCCCCGGAGCTGCCAGCTGCGGCTTCAGCAAGGTTGTCGGCGGCCGATGCAGTTGCCGCTTCCATACACTCGGCAGACTCATCCAAAGACGCAAAAAGCGCAGCTTCTTCAAGAGCAATGCGCTCTTGCAGTGTGAGAGTGCTGGGGTCTACGTCATCAAACTCAATATACGAACAATCGGAATAGCTGGCTTCCTGAGCTTGAGACACACTGCTTGTTAGAGCCAAAACGGAGAGCAAAAACACTGAAGCGTATGTAAAGCTAATAAGTGATGAACTGATTTTATCCACGATGGGCCTATAACCTTGCCTGACGGGTAACCCGAAAAGAATATAAGGTTAAGATATTATATAAAGAAGTGTAAATAAACTGTAAATACGAAATTTCTATATTGCAAAGCGCGAAGCCTTGAGGCTTCGCGCTCGTACTGTCGTTAATCGGTGGTTCCGGCCTGCCTCTGAATAAACTGTCGGGTATCTTCCAGTAACGCCTTTCTCGCCGGTTCATGCACATACATCATGTGGCCGCCGTGGTAGTAGTGGTAGATAATATCGTCAGATGCAATACCGTGGCGATTCAGTGTGTACTCAGCATCAAAAAACGGGGTAATCAGATCATAGTAACCAGAGCCCACCATGACTTTTAATGCGGGGTTACTGCGCAAAACAGCGGCTAAATCCGGAGCCGTATTCACGTAATGAGGTTCCCATGTTTGGCCTTCAGGCTTAGGGCTCCAACGCCATTTGCCGGAAAGCTCCGGGTCAGCCGGATTCAAATATTTGCGGTTCCAATCAATTCCTAATTCACTGCGCATGTAGTGCATCAGCGATGCCTTATAGGCCGGTGAAATAGCACGAGCAGCATCTTCACGCGGGCTTGCGGCAACATCGTCGCGTTCGTCCTTGGTGTAACGGCTATCGAGCAGGCCTACGGCTATACCTTCGTCGCGCCGCAGCTCTTTAGCAAAACGAAACGCATTAATGCGCAAGTCAACGCGCTCAATATACTCTTTGCTCAAGCCGGTAAAGCGTTGCAGTTCGCTGACTAACTCTGCTCTTTTCTCTTCGCTTAGCAAATTCCCTTCAAACAACGCAGGTAGTAGTTCTTGTGATGCGAACTCACGGCTTTGCTGAATAAAAGCCTCAAAGTCACCCGAGTTATCTACTTTGCCGTGATACCACGCCGTGGCAGCCATGGTCGGAATATAAGTAATGTAGGAAATGATATTGTCATCGACATAAGGTGTAGAGCCCTGATAATCCAGCGCCTGAGACACAAACACAATACCGTTAACATTAATCACGTAGTCATCGAGCAGTACCTTAGCAACGGCAGCCGCCCTGGTAGTGCCAAAGCTCTCACCCAACAAGAACACCGGCGAGTTCCAGCGATTGTTCTCAGTTAGCCACTGGGCAATAAAAGCAGCCATGGAGTCTGCGTCTTCCGTCAGCCCCCAAAAGTCTTCTTTTTTGCCCTTACCAATAGCGCGTGAAAAGCCCGTGCCAACCGGGTCCACAAACACCATGTCGGTAACGTCAAGAATGGTTTCAGGTGCATCTTTAATGGTATAAGGCGCAGCGCCTGGATGCTCTGCGTCACTTGGCACGACGATACGTTTAGGGCCATAACCGCCCATATGCAACCAGTTTGAAGACGAACCCGGACCGCCGTTCCAGACAAACGTCACCGGACGATTTTCTTCATCCTCGGCAACATAATCAAAAGAGAAAATGCTAGCCGTCGGCTCGCCCTCAGCGTTTTGCAGGTAGGTCTCGCCGGCAGTCACCCGATAATCAATGCGTTCTCCGTTAAAAGAGCCGGTATGCTCGGAAACAAACTCGGTTGGATAAGGAACAGGTTTTTCTTCACTTTCTGATTCAGTGGTTTGTGCCAGCGCGCTGGTGGGTAATGACACCAACAGAAGAAAAGATAAAAGAGTTAGATAGTTGGTCAACAATTTCACAGTTTTACTTCCTAATCAGGGTAATTTCATCAGATTACCACAAATTACTGTTCTGCTAACCCATCAAAACGCTCTGATACATACCGACTATGACAAGCAATACAGCTACCCGTCATTTCGTTATAAAGTTCATATTGTTTTTGAGTATCTCTGTCTTTCGCCGCCTCAGCCAGCCCTGCTGCGAGTCGGTGAAAGTCTTTATCCAGCTTTACGAAGCCTTCTGGAACCGCCGACATTAACTCTTTTTTGTCCTGTTCAGTCAAAGCCTGCTTCATTATAAAGCTGTCGTGTATTTGCTGTGCATTGGTTGCTACCTGCTTATGCTCTCCCGTAACCATGGAAATATGAATTGAGGCCATTGCCGATTGAATTGAACGCATTTCTTGTTGTAATAACTGACTTAGCCTGTCTGTAAGTTTAGGGGTGACAGGATCAGCCGCTAAAGTATTTAAAGACAAACCAACGGCGACTAACGTTAAACCTACATAGCCTACTTTCTGACGAAGTTTCATGATGCCTCCTTAATAAAACTACCGTAGCTTTGTGTTCTTTATTTGCTAGGTTTACGCGCTAACATGGTTGCAAATTGCAGTTGCGCGCCATTGTGCATAGTACCGACACCTTCGTTGTACTTAACTAACTCCCATCCCTCATAGGCATCACGTAACTGCCCAGCTTTAAACATAAAAGGGAAAGGAACCGGGCATGGGTGCTCATTAGTATCCATAGCACAAACAATTAAGTTATAACCACCTGGTAGGGTATGCGACTGCATATCCTTAATAACCGCATCAACACGCGAAGGATGAAGGAACATTAAAGTTACCGTGCAGGCAATCAACCCATAGTCGTCGCTTAACGCTGCATCATTAATGTCATAGACTCGCGCTTCAATGTTGTTGATACCCTCTTTACTGATAATTTGCCGCACCATATTGATAGCATCAGGGTTATTGTCTAACGCGGTCACATTAAAACCAAGCTGGCTCAAATACAAAGCGTTACGGCCATTAGAACAGCCCATATCCAGAGCGTTACACGGCGCTATAATCTCGCCTGCCTCTATCACTTCGCTGTGCGCAGGGTTTAGTCCATAACGTCTATTTATATCAGCTGACATTGTACTCACCTAGTTTTCAATAATGAGCTGGCATGGTACTACTTTTAGTTCGTTATTGAATAACCGTCGCTGATGAGTTAGGCGATATAGATCAAGATCTGCTGATGAATCGTCGATAGATGACTATTTTGATTAAAGCGAGTAGTAAAAACTAATTTAATCTATCTCGTGATTTTGCTTACTTTCTACGGACAAGGAAGACTTATGGAAACTCTAGTTATTATCAAAGATATTATATTCCGTACGTTGTTAGTTGCTGTCGGCCTTGGTGTTTGGGCCTATTTAGCACATAGCAGAAAGAAAATGGGGAGGAGTTTCATTTTCCGTCATCTAATGGGATTTTTTTATGGCTATTTAGCCTTTGCGGCATTTGCGTTTACTTTGCAATTTATTGGTATTATCAACTGACTGCGGCTCAAATCTAAGTCTTTGAGCGCGTCCTGGGCTGCCCTTACGGGAGATAAAAAAGGGCTAAAATAAGATACTAGCGGATGCGGACATCACCGATTCTCGCTTTCATGACCTACACCACCATTTCGCAATTCAAAGTTCTTTTCAATATGTTTACACGAAGAAACAAATATGTTTCTGTGAATGCTAACTTGTTAATTAAATGTTTTTATTGGAGGAGTTTTGAAGTTACCAAATACAATTAAAACGCTTTTTATTTGTGCGTCCTTAACTGTATCTGGATATAGTTTTGCTCAAAATGACAACCAGCGGCCAAATCCGAAAGGCCCAAATATTGATGTACAAACAGTTCAGAAGTTTAACGCCATAAAAAATTATGCGGAGAACCGAGGCGCCGAAGTTACGCTGGATTCGATTGAATTAACTAACAAAAACGTCTCAGACGGTTACACAACTATGATGCCCAAAGATGGTGGATCATGCACAGTGACCGTTACTGTCAACATCGCCGGGCAAGAAGCACAAGTATCAGCGACAGCTGCGACATGCTCTGGAGCTATGAATATGGTCAAAGAAGGTATTGCTTCATTAACTGAATAACGGTTATTGCGGCTAGCTAACCGACGTATTACCTGTTAGCCGCTTGTACATCGGTTCGCTCAAAAACTAAACCTCCGTTTTACTTACTTTACTCCTAGTTTTTGTTATTAGCCGTTCCAATAATTTAACTACACCATTTGACTCTTGTTTAAGCCGTCCTCTCTGAATGACTCTCCGGCGCTTTCCGAAACAAGACTCGACTCATTAAAAAACATCGGCTAAGCGTCAGAACCTTGCCCTGCAACTCCACGTAACTAGCTAGTATCTTTGAAGTCTTTATATAAATGGTGGCCCCTCCCAGATTTGAACTGGGGACCAACCGATTATGAGAGAATTTTAGCGCTATATCCCAGTGAACAACGAAGAACAAATAAAAACAAAATACCCTTTAATTTCATTAAGTTAAATGCACATCCATTGTTTACTCTTGTTCACTACGATCCCATGTAGCACAATCATTTTGCTACATATTTGCTACATGGAAAATTTCAATGGCTATACGAGCTAAGATCACGAACGCCTCAATCAAAAAACTGACACCTGCTGATCAGCGTCTTAACGATACAGAGATCAGTGGCTTTCACGCTCGTATAACAAACAAAGGAAGTGTCTCTTACTACCTCTACTATCGCAAGGATGGAAAGCAGGTAAATTATCGCCTTGGTACTCACGGAAAAATCACACCTGCTGAAGCCAGAGAACTGGCTCGTATAAAAGCGGGTGAAGTGACCAAGGGCACAGACATTCAGGAAGAGAAGAAAAAGCAGAAAGTTGAAGCTGAACGCGAACGCGCTAATCAACTCGAAAAATACCTAAACGAACACTACGAGCCTTGGCTTAATGCAAAGAATGCCAAAACAGCGAAGCGCATCATAAAAACCATAAAATCTGGCTTCCCTGACTTTCTGAAACTCCCCCTGTCTGAAATCAAAGCTCATAAAGTAGAACAGTGGCGAAACAAAAAGATTAAATCCAACGTGACCAAGGCAACAGTTAACCACTACGTAAACTCGTTAAAAGGAGCCATGAGCCGCGCTGTAGAATGGAACCTGATTAGCTCCCACGACCTTAATAAAGTTAAAACGCTAAAAACTGATAACACGCGATTGCGTTACCTGACCAAAGATGAAGAAGCTACTCTGTTAAAAAAGCTTCGTGAACGTGATGAACAGATTAAAGTCGCCCGAGACAGCGCAAATGAACACAGAAGAATTCGCGGCTATGAAGAAACCGAAAGTTTACGAGACCAAATGTTTGCAGACCACTTAGAGCCGATAGTTTTACTTGCTATGAATACCGGAATGCGGCGCGGTGAAATCTTTCAACTGAAATGGTCCGATATAGACTTTCTAAGTAAAACGCTCGCGGTAAAAGCCTACAACGCTAAATCGGGTAAGTCTCGTATCTTACCACTGAATAAAACCGCTATGACCGTTCTACAAGAATGGCAGAAAGTAAGTCAAAGTCAGTTCGTTTTTCATGGCAAAGAAAAAGAGCCTTTAACCGACATTAAAAAAGGCTTCTTGAAAGTGCTTGATGAAGCCAACATTGAAGATTTCAGGTTCCACGACCTACGCCACCACTTTGCTAGTAAGCTTGTAATGGTGGGAGTTGATTTGAATACAGTCCGTGAGCTCTTGGGCCATGCTGATATTAAAATGACTTTGCGATATGCTCATTTGGCGCCCGAGCATAAAGCGAGGGCTGTAAACTTAATTTAATAATTAGAAGTCGGGCGCATTACAAAGCGCGCGGACTCAGTATAAAGCTTTAAAGATAAGGACTCATATGCATACACAAAAAATCACTGCTGTTTCTTGGGCTACCGCGTCTTGCCTTTTCCTTTGGCTTTTTAGCTTTGCTCAGGGAAAAGAGTTTTCCGCGACTCCCGAGCCATCAGAGTTAATCGAATCATTTATATTTTTTTCATTTATGCTGTTAGGTGGCGGTATCTGTTACCATTTTTTTACCGAAATACTTTCAGCTCCATATACTCCTGACAATGAGCATCTTTGGAAGAGCCTAATGATACGTATGGCTCTGCTCATGTTCGCAGCTCTCAGCGTGCCAGCGGTCATCCTAATTCTTCGCGACAACCTCGCGGACTTATATTTAGCTAAGCTTTTATCACTTGTCTATTTAATTCTCGTTTTTGGGGCCTCGGCATGGAAAGCGTCGAGTATCGAAGAGATATTCAAGCAAATTCGCTCTTACAAGCGAATCAAAGCAACTTAGTAAGCTGTGCAGTTAATTTTAAGGGGTAATCATGGATATATCAGCAACACTAGCCGCGATCTCAACTACTAAAGAATTTGCGTCGTTGATAATTGGGCGCAAAGTTGATTCTGCTGTCACCGAAAAGGCAATTGAGTTGCAAGGCTCAATTATTACTCTTCAAACGGGAATCCTCGAAATGCAGGCACAGATTCAGAGTCTAACGCAAGAAAAGTTAGATCTAGAAGAATCGTTAAAAGAAGCGATGACTTGGAAATCTGAAGACGAGAAACATGAACTGGTAACGTTAGCAAAAGGGGTTCATGTTATTCGAGCCAAAGAGAACCAAAGTAATAGTCAATCAGAAGTTTGGTATTGCCAGAGTTGTTGGGAAAAGAAGATTAAGTCCACTTTTCAATACGTCACTCAAGATTATGGTGGCACTCACTACTCATGCAGTACTTGTAAAACGAAAATATATGATCACTCAGATACTGCAAGTTTCGGGCTTTGAGTCTGAGTGCATTCAAAATCGCGAATGTGTATTCTCGACACTCCGCGAATTGTTCGCCATATAGGCGGATGTTAAAAGCCTTTCAGGCTAAGAGGTGGAGACTGTGATAAGTTTAATTTTTGGAGCTGGAGCAAGTTTTGGATCAGGAGGGTGTTATCCGAGTCCCCCTCCATTAGGCAACGATTTGTTCAATGAATTGGAAGGGTTGCATGGCGCATTTTCCAAGCTCGATAACTCTTCAAAATCAGCTTTCAAAGTTGATGGGTTTGAAGCCGGTATGGCCACAATCGCAGATAATAGTAGAGTCATTAATCCATTACAAAAAGAGTTAGCTAGTTACTTATCGAGATTTACCATCAAGCCTGATAACGCTTACGTACGCTTGTTTAACAAACTAGGTAATTGCTTGAAACAGCTCAATATTGCAACCTTAAATTATGATCTTCTAATCGAGCAATCTATCGCCCGTCACGGTCACGATATCGATTATAACGCTAATGATGAAGGGATAAATTTACTTAAGCTACACGGCTCCTCCAACTTTTTGCCTCAAATTCCGAACGGTTGCGTTTTTTCAGGAAATACGATGATAGGAGGTGGGACGTATTTCGAAGGCCTAGAAACGAATGCAGTATCAACAGTTCAAGAAGTAGAATCGTGGTGTCACGACCCCCAAAACTCCGATTTGAGTCCCGTTTTGGCAATGTATGCAAAAGGAAAACGTGTAGTAGTAAATAGAAACCTTATTCAAAACACGCAAAAAAAATATTCAGAGCTTATAGCTAAATCTCGATTGGTTGTTTTGGTGGGGATAAAATATATACCTCATGACGATCATATCTGGGGGCCAATCTGTCATGCCCGTCCAGAAATGTTGATAGTAGATCCATATCCACAAGGTACTATTGATTGGGTGCTAGCCAATAATTTCGACAATGTGACTGTCGTAGAGAAGAGCTTTGATAGCGCAGTTTGGGACATAACGAAAGCAGTGCATAGACATGTGTACTGCACTTAACACGGAGTTCAATAATCTCTTTCAAATTATATTAACTGCCAATGTAATAAACAGTTAATTATTAATAAAGATAGGGAAATAACTCCATACACCACTAAGGGTTAAAATGCGCTTACAAAGGATTGAAAGTAAAGACGTTACCAATATCGCTAGCTTAGCGGATCTTCTCACGTTGATTGAGCAAGGAAAAATAGTCCTTTTCGCCAAAATCAAAACGGCCTCAACTATCGCAAGAAGGCTTGCTTTCGGAGATAAGTTCGTAGGCATGGCAACGGCATCAGTCAATACTATAACTCCTATCTCGGGCAGAGTAGCCGAAAATGTTATTCGGGAAGGTGAATCAACGATTCAACGGATAAGAGTTAGAGCTTCTGAGTTAACTGAGTGGAACCCTGAATTCCCGTACAACAACATAGACGATATTGACGGTATAGATGACTGGGAAGGCACCGACTTCGATACGGCAAAACAGAAATCAGTTGAGCTACTATTAGAGCCTACTGTGGGCCCAGACCTTAAGTCATTAGCTTACATGCTCACTCAGTTAGTGGCTAAGAAAATGAATAACGGAAACGAAGGTGGGCTAGATAGCCCGAAAAGGTTGTCGAGTAAAGGGTACACAATTACTAGGTTCGATTTATTTGTTGAAGTCGATAAACTTCAAGAAGCCCTAAGTGAAACATCATTGACAGTCAGCGAGCAGTTAGCGGGTTGGCAATCTCTTAGCGAACAGGAAATTATTCATTTTATTCAAGAAGCGGAGACACAGACTGATAAGCTCAATATCATTTTATTTCGCTTGTTAGCGGCTCATCCAAACGCCCCAATGAAAGTTTTATGGGCCGAGTTGAAAGAAGATCATGAGAGTGAAGCACGCTCTTACGACCTTGAGCATCACATTGATGACTTTGACGAAGATGCTCTATTTTGGTTGAGCGGGAAACGCACTAAGCGCAATTCATATAGAAGAGTTGAAAACCGTATTTCTCAGCTGAGAATAGCTGTTGAAAAGTTTTTTTCACAAAAAGTCTCATAGTTTCACAGAAAGTCTCACTCCTTTACATCACCACGCTAACCTCACTGTGCATTCATAAACAATGAGGTGACAACCATGAACGTTGAGAAACGTGCATTTTCAGAAATAGAAGCATCCGAATACATCGGAATGAGCCGCTCATACTTGCGTCAGTCACGCATGGATGGGCAAATTGGTAAACGCAAACCTGCCCCGCCATTCATTAAAATTGGGCGGACTATCCGCTATCTCAAAGAAGACCTAGACGCTTGGCTTAACAGCTTTTGTCGCGCTTCCAATTTAACGGAACTGGAGGTTCGCCATGACTAAGTTATCCGATGACCAAAAAGCACTGCTGAACTATTTACGGAACGGGAAACCGCTCCATATCTGCATTGACTTAGTTTCTCATATGGGCTCAGTCATAGTGTTAGATGACTTACCAAGCTGTGACCAAGAAGCATTAGTTTCTCTCAAGGGAAAAGGGCTAATTGAAACCGAGGCTCGAAAGATACACGGAATCAATTTTTTACTCGTGTCAGCTACCGAGGGAGTTTCACCATGCTAAATGACGCTCAGAAGAAACATTACTCATTGCTGTACCCTGAATTGGCACCCGACATTGAAAAGTTTGATATTGGTAGTGTCGAATATTTTGCTTATTACTTATACAAGCTTCCTCAAGAATTTAGTTCGAGATTGCGTAAAGCCTATTTCAAACGCCCTACCATTCGTGAACGTAATATATTTATACGAGATTTAAGCGACAGAATATTCTCAGATGTACCGACTTTCGTAAAGAACCTGAACGCTGATCAATCCGATATACGTTTATGGGCAAATCAACAGTCTGAAAACTGTTTACGAATGATGAGAAATACCCCTTATACCTATACGGGAAAATCAGACAAGAAAATCCCTTATACGGAAAAGCAGCAGAATAACGAAAAGCTGTATACGAGAATGGCCTCTTATACGAGAAGCCTTAACCTCGAGCCACCAAAACCTAATTCAACGGTTACCGTGGAAGGCTGTATAAGACGAATGACTGACGCAAAGTGGTGGACACGCCGTATAAAAACGAAGTTGAAACAAGCCCGAGAAAATACGGCTATCAACTTGAATATAGTGTCGAAAAACCGCGACATTTATTGCAGCAGTTTAACAGCAAAAGCACGACAAACTGAAAAAGCCATGGAGCAAGAGTTTTTAAAGAACAGTTTTCGTGAAAACGAAAACGGAGAGAGAGTATCACTGTTCGATCTTTCGCAAACAACCGTTGCTAACCCTGTAAACAGACGAAATGAAATGATGACTCGCATTCGCGGCTTTGAGAATCATGCTGATAAGCTGAATCACGAGGCTTTATTTCTAACACTCACTTGCCCCTCGAAATATCACAACAACTACGCGAGATCGGGCAAAGCTAACCCTAAATGGATGGGATCAACGCCCAAACAAGCTCAAAGCTACTTAACAAACGTATGGGCCCGCATTCGCGCCAAACTTAAGCGTGACGGCTATACGATATACGGAATGAGAGTTGTTGAGCCTCAGCACGATGGAACCCCACATTGGCACTTACTGGTCTTTTTGCCACCTAGCCAGGTCGAAGCTTTTTCCCGTATATTCCGACATTACGCCTTGCTTGAAGACGGAGACGAATCAGGAGCACAAGAAAACCGCTGTGATATTACGCGCATCGACAAATCTAGGGGCAGTGCGTCGGGTTATATTGCCAAGTACGTTGCTAAAAACATAGACGGCGTACACCTTGAAACAGGTACTCATGGCGAACCAGTTAACATTACCGTAATGCACGTAGAAGCATGGGCCTCGTGTTGGTCAATTCGTCAATTTCAACAGCAAGGCGGTCCGCCTGTTTCCCCGTACAGGGAATTACGCCGAGTTCGGCACGAGCAACCTGAAGACTCGCCTTTTGAGGTTCCAAGACAAGCCGCAGACAAAGGCGATTGGTGCGGCTACATTGAGGCCATGGGCGGGTTATTCGTAAAGCGAAAAGACCTGAAGCTAAAACTCGATTATGAAATTGAGATAGACGAAGAAACGGGCGAGATTAAATCGACCAAGTACGACTGCAACATCAGTAGAAAGTTAACTGGCTTAAAAGCGGGCAATGAACGCTTAACTACCCGCTTTCACACATGGCGGCCTGTGTCTTTAGGAGCCGATTAATCGGCTCCACTTGGAGTACTGGGAATAACTGTACGTTACTCCAATGCATTTTTTATACTTTATCGAGCACTGATTTTTTCGCAAGCTCCATACACAATAATTTTGATTGGGATTTGTCATTTTGTGGCCAACCAACAATATCAGCGTGCCACTTCCAGTCTGATTCTTCAGGAACGACATCTAAATAACTTTTGTCTTCCGTAGCTATCGCGCAAATATCATCGACTTTTATTTTTGCTAAACCTTTAATTTTATGCCCCGCCTTTAACTCGAAGCCGGAATGATTTTCTGAGACTTCTTCTTCCGTCATCTTTTCACATCTAAATACAGAAGTTGACATTCCATAGTTAGGATCTGGGCGAGGAAAAAAAGCTTGATGTTTCACTCCAGAAGCCTTCATATTACCTGATGACGTAATATATCTAGTTACGATCTCTGTCTCTTCTATAGGTTCTGGTTCAGTCTTTACTGATTGCGTTCTTGATAAGACATTCCAAATAGCTTTTATCCATTTCACCAAGGTCCGTCACTCCATACACTTTATTTTTGTCACTGAAATGCCCAGCATAATTCAAAGTTCCGTTTTCATTTACACTTATTGAAAATATTTCTCCAGACTCTGAACTCCAATCAAAGGCTATATCACCATCCGGTTCAGCAGTCAGTTCGCAAGCAGCCGCTTCTTCAGAATTTAAAGCAATAATGAGCTCCAAAGATTTAGCAACTGTGCTTTCAGACACAGGGCGAGCGTCAAATCCGTCCCAGTTAGATTTACGACAGTGAACAAATAGGGTGAACAGTTCATCTACCAACTGATCGTTAAAGTCAGTATTTTCCGAGACTCTAGTAACTGACGAACAGATTAATTCATTAGTCCAGTCCTCTAGATTGTTGCAAACATCTTGCGCCTGCTTGCTAACTCCAGATATCGTCCATGGAAAATTGAAGTTTGAAATTCCACTTGTACTTCTTAAACCGTCTAATGTTGCGGCAAACATCTAAACATCTCCTTTGATTTCTCGGTTATGCTACCTAAGAAAGCTTTGTTTTTTATGCGCCTATACTCGTCAAATAACGACCAAATATTACTATTATCTAGCTTTACTTCAGATTCAACTGAATGAATGTTGAAATCAAGTATAACTGAAATATATTCACCATTTGTTTTTTTAAATGCCTGTAAAACTACAGCTATCGCATTCACTTCGTCGTAAGGAATATCCACTCTACTGAAAAAGTTACATACATCCACTGGCATCCCTTCCGGGGTTTGTGGCTCATTAACCAAATACTCCGACAACTCTACTCTGCCTTTATCAAGAGGAATTTCTAGCTCGTTTATATACCTCAGGTTTATTTGTTTTATTTCCAATTGAGATAATTTTGATGCGTACAACTCCCAGATCTCTTTACCTACTTCCTTGAACTCCCGCCAATTCTCATACGGAGCAAGTTTACTAACTACCAGTTCATTACGTTTAAACTGAACAACTAGATTAAGTTTTTCGCTCGTAACTTTTATACCTAAGCGATCAACCTCCTCTTTCAACGAACTATTCCCTGATTTACCTACCGTAAAGTTTATACTATGGCCTGACAAAGCACTAATTTCACCAAAAGAGTATTTTTCAGGTAACTCTTTAACCACTTCCTCAATCAAATCCAACGAACAGGCTTTCGACTCAAAACGTATGACTATGACTGCTTCTTTTATAGGAGGCTTTTCGAAAACTTCATCGTCATTGTTTAACGCCTCTAACTCATTCTTATCGGTCATGTCTTTGAAACACCTCGTTGGAAAAACACTTATATGGCTTTTAGATAACAAGTTTACACTAATAGTTCAACAACAGTTTATATATTACTAAACCATGAATTTGCTACATATCTGCTACATAGGAAGATTTTTAGGTTAAATGTTAGCGTTAACTTCGGCTGAAAGCCTTTAAAAATGGTGGCCCCTCCCAGATTTGAACTGGGGACCAACCGATTATGAGTCGGGTGCTCTAACCACTGAGCTAAGGGGCCATTTTTGATTGGAAGCTGTAAAGCGGCGCAGATTATACGAAGTTTTTACGCTTTTGTCATGGGTATCAGCACGTTAAATCGCGAAGTTTTATCGACTTTTTCGTAGCTGATGTCGCCATTCTGGTTCCGCAGTGTATCACGCACTACCTTAAGCCCTATACCGTATTGGGTCGGCGCAAGCTCATCGGCATGAAACAGCAAATGTTTGTTTTTATTCTCTATACCGGCACTTTCATCGCTAATAGCAATTTTCACAAAGTTTTCTTCGGCCGTTGCCTGCAGCATAATTTCTGAGTTAGCAGGCACAAAGGTTATGATATGCCGTATCAGGTAATCCAGTGCAAAACGCAGTAATAAGGGCTCTGCTTCAAATTTAAGGCCTTTTTCAGCTATTGCGGTAAACGTTATGTCTTTAACATTTCCGGTGCTTTCATGGTAGTCGGACAGCTCCTGGAGAAAGTCTTCGGCATCAATGGACGTTGGCTTGCTATGCCCGGCACCTTCGGTAACTCTCTCAAAAGAACTGAACAACTCTGTCAGCTGCAGCACCCTTTCTTTAATGTCGTCGGCGTTTGCTTTGGGTAGCTTGCGCTTTATTTCTTCAAGTTCAGTCATTGCAAGCGCTGTCATAGAACGAGCAATACGACCAATCAACGTTTTTTGATTAGCCATAATAACTTTGTTCATTTGTTGGCTTAATTCGCGCTCTTTCGACTGAATTTGCTGTCGAGCCTGATACAACAGCATTAACAATGGCTGAATTTCCGGAATTTCGGTGGTGACCGAAACCGCCTGAGAGCTGTCTTCGGCCTGTGCAACAATGCGATCGCGCTCTGAATGCCAGTTACGGTTAAAGACAGACTCGCGCACAATTAAAACGCCGCCAATAATGGCGAGCACCACAAACAGGGCGCTGACAATAAGAGTAAAGTTAGGAGGTACAAACTGGACACGCTTTTTCAGCCAAATACCCAGGTTGTAGTGATTCTTTTCAGGGCAGGCCGCCACGACAGTTGCAACCTGCTCATTAGACTGAACAGACACAATGTCTCTTTGCTGCTCTAAAGAACGTTGCACAGCAGAACGAACAATTGGAACATCGTCGTTACTGACGCCAACGTCTGTGGTGTCTCCACCGTCGGTCGGTAAAGAGAAGCCTATAAACCCCTGAGCTGTATGCCAAAAACCGCCTTTAACGCCATCGACATTGGTTAGTGCTTCATCCAGTGCCTGATGCATTAAATCGGGGTTAGTTACTTGCTGCTGCGGCGACTCCGATTCAGGGTAAAGACTGTCGACAGCAAGCTGGGCATTTTTACAGGCTTTGCCCATTAGCGTTTGATTGCGCTGCAATGTCTCGCCCGCGGAAAACCAGAACGCAACAAGTAAACCGCCAACGGCTACTGCAATCATTGCAATAGCCAGCCAGCGGTTATGTTTTGTGTGGGAAGAGAGAGACTGCACTTACCTCACTCTCTTTTACTAAGGTAGTTTGTAGAAATTTCGGGCATTCTGATAAAACACCTTATCAACCGCTTCATCGTCGTCCAGTGCATTCACAATAGTGGTAATGTCAGAGGGTTCAAATGAGCGAGTACTGCGCGTACCCGGTAAATCGGTACCAAACATTAAAGCATCCGGGTTGGTCTTATTCAGTGTTTTAATGGCGTCTTCTACGTTAACTTCGGTACGACCAAAGCCACTGGCTTTAATTTTTACGCCACCTTCAGCTAAACGACGCACCTGAGACAACCCTGATTTTGCCATACCTAAGTGGTCTACACTCAGTTTAGGCAACTTAAGTAAGGTAGGTACCATGTCGTCGAGCTCACGGCTATCGACGTAAATTTCTAAATGCCAACCGGCTAAGTCCCAAATACGCTTACCAAACTCGACAATACCTTCAATGTCACGATGAACGCCGCGTTTTAAGTTAACGCGTACGCCGCGAATACCATGCTCATTCAGTTGTTGAATTTTTTCATCGCTAACTGAACCTGGTAACTGTGTAACACCAACAAAATTGCCTCCCAGGTTTTCCAGCGCCGCTTTTAAATAGCGTTGCTCAAAGCCCTGGAAAGAGCCAGACACAATGACACCGCCTTCTATCGGCATGCCACGGACTAAGTTCCGATAATCATCGATATAAAAAGGCTCAGGGATATGACCTTGGTTTTCAATTAGCGGAAACTCGTCATCATAAATGTGCAAATGAGAGTCAATAATACGTTTCGGCCAATTGTCACGGTTGTTACCCATGCTGCCTCCTGTGTCAGAGAATATCTTACTCATCCAAGAACGATTTAAGCTGCTCAGAGCGACTTGGATGGCGAAGCTTTCTTAATGCTTTGGCTTCAATTTGACGAATTCGTTCACGAGTTACATCAAACTGCTTACCAACTTCTTCTAAAGTATGGTCTGTATTCATATCAATACCAAAGCGCATACGCAATACTTTTGCTTCACGAGCTGTTAAGCCGCCAAGCACGTCACGAACCGAGTTACGCAGGCTTTCTGACGTTGCTGAATCAATAGGAAGGTCCAGCGTATTGTCTTCGATAAAGTCACCCAGGTGCGAATCTTCGTCGTCACCAATTGGGGTTTCCATCGAAATTGGCTCTTTCGCAATTTTTAATACCTTACGGATTTTGTCTTCCGGCATCATCATGCGCTCGGCCAGCTCTTCCGGCAGAGGCTCACGCCCCATTTCCTGCAACATTTGGCGTGAAATGCGGTTAAGCTTATTAATGGTCTCTATCATGTGGACCGGAATACGAATAGTACGAGCCTGGTCCGCAATGGAGCGAGTAATAGCCTGACGGATCCACCAGGTAGCATAAGTTGAGAACTTATAACCACGGCGATATTCGAATTTATCCACGGCTTTCATCAGGCCAATGTTACCTTCCTGAATTAAGTCCAGGAACTGCAACCCACGGTTGGTGTATTTTTTTGCAATAGAGATAACCAGACGTAGGTTCGCTTCAACCATCTCTTTCTTCGCACGGCGTGCTTTCGCTTCGCCAATGGACATACGACGGTTAATTTCTTTGACTTTACCAATGGTTAAGCCTGTTTCCTTTTCTACATCAACCAGTTTGTTAACGCAGCGTTCTATTTCACCGCGAACTTCTTTCAATGTATCGGCGTAGGCTGCACCGGAATCTATCTCTTTATCAACCCAGGCCAGGTTATTCTCATGGCTGGCAAAGGCTTTCATGAAGCTGCGTTTCGGCATCTGCCCCTGTTCAACGCTTATCTTCATAATAATGCGTTCCTGCACACGCACGCGCTGCATCATGGCACGCATGTCTTTAACCAAGCGGTCAAACTGTTTAGGAACTAAGCGGAACTGTTTGAATAAGTCGCTGAGCTTGTCAATTTCAACGCGGGCATCGGCACCATCACGACCATGCTTTGCAATAGCCTGACGAGTTGCTTCGTATTGTTCGCGAAGTGCATTGAACTTGCTGCGAGCAAATTCCGGATCAATACCGGTATCGGTTTCTTCTTCGTCATCGTCGTCATCATCGTCTTCATCTTCCAGCTCTTCGGTTGGAAGTTCAGAGCCAACGTGAGTAGCAGCCACAGGAGCTTCGTCTACTTCGTCAGGGTCAATGAATCCGGAAATAATGTCGGTTAAGCGCAGCTCTTCGGCTTCGTAGGAGTCCCATTGCTCAAGCAGGAAGTTAATGGCTTCAGGATACTCAGCAACAGAACACTGAACCTGGTTAATGCCTTCTTCAATGCGCTTGGCAATGTCAATTTCGCCTTCGCGGGTCAGTAGCTCAACCGTCCCCATTTCACGCATGTACATACGCACAGGGTCGGTCGTACGACCAATTTCACCGTCTACAGAAGCTAACGCCTGAGCGGCCTCTTCGGCGGCGTCTTCATCAGCAGCGCTTTCTGCCATCATCAGATCATCGGCATCGGGCGCGCTTTCAAAAACGCGGATCCCCATGTCGTTGATCATGCGAATAATGTCTTCAACCTGATCGGAATCAACAATTTCTTGCGGTAAATGGTCGTTGACTTCAGCAAATGTCAAAAACCCTTGCTCTTTGCCTTTCGCAATAAGGACCTTAAGTTGCGATTGCCGATTCTGCTGCATACAGACGTTCCACCTGTGACTGTGAATGTAGAGTATCCAAAATGACCAAACAGTATAACAGAATACTGACTTTTAAGCTAGCGTAAGACGCACCGGGATGTACTATCTTGCCTTACTTAAGTACTGAATGAGCGTCTGATATTCTTGACGTTCACCCCGGGTTAAAGCCCCTTTCTGCTCTTTCTTTAAAAGTGCGTTTGCACGCTGTTCCACATATTGGTCAATAAGATAAATAAATATATCGTTAAATTCTTGCTCAACGTTGTCTTCGTCGAGCTGATGCTGCCATAAAGCCAGCTTCTGTAAAGGCTGGTAATACTCGGTATCGCGCCACCCTTCTAAAACCTGCGCTGTCGTCATAGCTCGTTCTGCGCATTGTTTATGCAACGCTATGAGTAAATCGATACCATTGACTTGCAACTCCCGCAGTTCCTCTCTAACCGGAATTGACTGCGCTAGCTGAGGGTATTGAACCAGCAAAGCTATCGCCTTACGTAACGGAGTCATTTTAACGCTGTCTTTTGGCCGGGACTGACGCTGAGGCTTATCAAAATGACGTTCCAGTTGTGAGGTTTCACGACGAAGTTTCTCTGCCAACCGTTGCATTAGGGTATCGCGGTAGTAGTCACTCGCGACTTTCTCTATTAATGGTTTTGCAATACTCAGCAATTGTGAGCGTCCGGCGTCAGAAGTAACATCAATATCCGCCTGCAAATGCTCAAAGAAATACTCAGTGAAAGGTGTCGCTCGTTTTAATTGCTGTTCAAAAGCTTCTGCGCCATGTTCCCGAACGACAGAGTCCGGGTCTTCACCTTCCGGTAAAAACAAGAACGCCATATCCAGTCCGTCACGCAATAAGGGTAGTGCATTCTCTAATGCACGCCAGGCTGCGTCCCGACCTGCCCGGTCGCCGTCATAACAGCAAACCACTCTTGGACTCGTACGGAATAAACGCTGTAATTGTTCACTTGTCGTTGCCGTCCCAAGTGATGCCACCGCATAATCAATACCGGCCTGCGACAGGGCAACAACGTCCATGTAACCCTCGACAATGCAGACCTGTTCAGGCTTACGCACCGTCTGTTGCATATGCCAGTATCCGTAGAGTTCACTGCCTTTATGAAATAAGCGCGTTTCCGGCGAGTTCAGGTATTTAGGTCCGTCGCCATCAATAATCCGCCCGCCAAAACCAACAACCCGACCGCGTCTGTCATGAATAGGAAACATGACCCGGTCACGGAAAAAGTCGTAATGCCGCCCTTTTTCATTACGATTAATGAGCTTTAACTCTAATAACTGTTGCCTTTGCGGCGCCGAACTACCAAACGTACTCAGCAAGCTGTCCCAGGCGTCCGGCGCATAGCCAATTTGAAAACGCTTTACCGTTTCACCGCTTAAACCGCGACCTTTTAGGTAATTAATAACCCGTTCAGAGTTTTCATGGTGTTTCAGCTGATGCTGAAAAAAGCGGGCTGTTTTGCTCATCAGCTCGGCATCGTCCCGCACTTGCTGTTGTTTCTTTTGAGCCAGCTCCGGGTTTTCCGCCTGTTCGCGCGGCACTTCAACCCCCATGATTCCCGCCAGCTCTTCCACTGCATCAGGAAAGTTTAAGCCGTCGAACTCCATCAGGAAATCAATGGCGTTGCCATGCTGGCCACAACCAAAGCAATGGTAAAACTGCTTGTCCTGGCTAACCGTAAATGAGGGGGTCTTCTCGTTATGAAAAGGGCAACAGGCCTGATGATTTTTGCCGGCTTTTTTCAGCGGCACGCGGCTATCTACTATCTCGACAATGTCCGCTCGTTCAAGCAAATCATGAATAAAGCTTTTGGGGATCAAGCCTGCCATATTGTCTCAATATTAAAATTTTAAAAGCGTGAATTTGGAAAACAATAAAGTAGCAGAAACACGAAAGCCGCGACAATACAGTCACGGCTTTCAGCACTTTACGAAAAAGTGAACACTCAAATTGTCGTAAGTAATGTCTTAGTAAAGACGAGTACGACGAGCGTTTTCACGAGACAGTTTTTTCGCGTGACGCTTTACCGCAGCAGCTTTCTTGCGCTTACGCTCTGAAGTCGGCTTTTCGTAGTGCTCGCGACGACGGACTTCAGACAGAACACCTGCTTTTTCACAAGAGCGCTTAAAGCGACGCAAAGCTACGTCAAACGGCTCGTTTTCTTTCACTTTAACGACTGGCATTAAAAAATCACCTCGGATAAATTATCTGTTTCGGTTAAAAATTAACCACTACGGGTTCAATTGGTGCTGAATTGTACCGACTCAGAATCGCCTTGTAAAGTGTTATCCGACGCATCCCAACCAGAGTCATTATCGCTAAGCAGCTCGCGGACTGGCGTGGAATCGAGTAAGAGTGTACTGACTAAATCCTGTAAATTATTTGGTTTTTCTTTATACGCCAGCCCTAATTGCCAAAGTTGCGGGCCGACAGATTTAACGCTTCTCACCAAAAGCTCCGAAAAAACGACTGCCTGCGGGGTAGTTTTAACTTTCACTTCAGCCTTCAGCTGGTTCATTTCAGCTGCATTAACAGGGGACGTTCCGCGGTAGTTAAAAGCTATTCCCTTATCTGAAATATCAACCACCTTACCAGGCAGAGGATCGCCAAATTTATTATTCAGATTGAATTGCAGTGTCGCGTCGCAGTTTACCGCTATTCGTGGGGACGAACGTAACACTTGTACGTCAGCCTGTCTTGGATAGCTGACAAACAACAGCTTTTGTGGGTATTGTGTCATGTGAAGCACATCGACAACGCCTGTTATCTGTTCGCCATTTGGAGAGACGGTCTTTAATCCGATGGTTTTATCAGCAACCAAAAGCGGTAAAGTATCCTGCCAACAGTACTGCCGGGACAGTTCCAGAATAAGGTAGTCTGGATGCTGCTGCCCCACTAGCGTCATATTCAAGCGCGTATAGCTGTCATTGTTCTTAATCTGGACTTCAACAAATTGCCTGAATCCACTGTTTGCTAAAACATCACTGTCTTCCTGCATCAGTGCTAACCCCTGCTTTATTATTTTTTTGTGAAGCTCATCATAGCTTATATCTGCTACTTTTTAAGCACTGGCTCGATTATTTTTAATTGATGTCAATTGACGTCAAACCTAAAGTTAATGATGACTAGCCACTCAAAACCTGTTGTTTGATCATAGTCATAGTTAGACTGGATTTGAGCTTAACCAGTAAGGATACGAATTTGGCTGAAGCACATCCGGACAAAACATTTCCTTATCCAATACCGGCACGATACCAGTGCATAAAGTTATTGGGGCATGGTGGCAGTGGTCTGGTCTACAAAGCTTACGATCAGCGCTTAAAACGTGAGGTCGCAATTAAGTTTGCGCGCTCCCCGTCTATTGTCAGTCGCCATAGATTAGTCAATGAAGCGCGCCTTTTATCCAGCGTTAACCACCCTGCATTGTGCCGGGTGTTTGACATTGGTGAGCCTGACGTTTCCTCGTCGTCATTGTTCATGGTCTTAGAGTACATTGATGGTGAGCCCCTTAGTAAAGCTAAGGCCAGTATGTCGACTAAAGAAGCCATAAGTGTTACGAGCTCTTTAGTGGATGCAGTTTGCCGTATGCACGAAGCTGGTTACGCACACAACGACATTCATCCTCATAATATTATGCTCCGCTCATCAGCGGAGGCTACGAAAGAATACCGCAATAAAGTTGCGTTAGTTGACTTAAGCATTGCCGCTCCAAGCTCTCCACTAACCATTCAACGAGATATTTATCAGTTAAGTGCGTTGCTGCTGTTTTTGTTAACGGGAATGAAGCCTGAACCATTTTTTCAAAATTCAGTCGTACAGCGCAACCGGCTTCCATCGGGGCTGGGAGAAATTATAAAACGGGCACTTTCGCTGGAGCCGAATTCCAATTTTCGCAACTGTCGAGATTTTCAAAAGGCTCTGAACACCTGGTTCCATCGTTACCAATTGAAGCAACGTTTCTTGAAACTTGGTGCCGCCAATGCTGCCGCTCTGATTATCGTACTGGTTATGTTCGCGTTCTTGCGCGAACCAACAAATGACTTTCTTTTTAAAAATTATTCAACCGACAAAAATCAGTATGCGCACGCAGTTGTTTTTGCACATTATTCCAAACACTTAGTTAACGATGGTTATATTCAGCAGGCAACAGAACAGGCTGAGCTGGCTTTGACGCACTTTGACGACGCTGTCAGCAATAACCCTGACAAGCTTCAATATCATGTTGAGCGCACAAACTTCATCTTAAACTCGGAGCGTATTTTTAGTCAGGCCCAAATGACCACGATGTTACTTAACGCCGTTAATGAATTGGGTGAACCTGAACATTATGAAGATAAACCGGGAGCTTTTTATTTGAGAGCCAGAATGTATTTAGGCTTAGCCAAGCTTAATAGTGAACAGCCTCACCTGGTAAAACAGTGGGCGGACTCGGCCTCGCAATCCGCTAAAGCAGCGATCAACAGTCAACCGAATGTCGATCGCTACCAAAAACTACACCGTCAAATAAGTCAGTATCAGTCCAGTGGTGGTACTGACTGATCCCTTAATCGATAGAACTCTTCTACGAATTCATCAAAGGTTCCCGCATCTAAAGCGTCACGCATGTCACTCATCACTTTTTGATAAAAGCGTAAGTTATGGATGGTGTTCAGGCGTGAGCCCAGCATCTCGTTAGTACGATCCAAATGATGCAGATACGCGCGAGAATAGTTTTTACAAGTGTAGCAGTCACAGTTTTCATCTAACGGGGAGGTATCTGTGCGGTGCACAGCGTTACGAATTTTTACCACGCCCGAGCTAATAAACAAATGGCCGTTACGCGCATTACGGGTTGGCATAACACAGTCGAACATATCGATACCACGACGCACCGCTTCAACTAAGTCTTCTGGTTTACCCACACCCATTAAGTAGCGAGGTTTTTGCTCAGGCATTTGCGGCGCAGTGTGCTCTAAAATGCGCATCATGTCTTCTTTAGGCTCGCCAACCGACAAGCCACCAATAGCATAGCCATCGAACCCGATGTCAGTCAGGCCTTTCAGAGAAATATCACGCAATTCCTCGTACATGCCGCCCTGAATAATGCCGAAAAGCGCGGCCTTGTTGTCGCCGTGCTCCTGCTTAGAACGTTCGGCCCAACGCAGCGAAAGCTCCATTGAACTGCGGGCTTCTCCCTGCGTCGCAGGGAACGGTGTGCATTCATCAAATATCATGACAATATCGGAGCCCAGCTCACGCTGAACCTGCATAGATTTTTCAGGCGTTAACAGAATTTTCTCACCGTTAATTGGCGAGCGGAAAGTCACGCCCTCTTCGGTAATTTTACGAAGCTCACCCAGACTAAAAACCTGAAAGCCACCTGAGTCGGTCAAAATAGGCTTGTCCCAGTTCATGAAGTCGTGCAGGTCACCGTGCTGCTGGATAATTTGTGTACCCGGGCGCAGCATTAAGTGAAAAGTGTTACCCAGGCAAATTTGTGCGCCGGTGTCTTTCACTTCCTCTGGTGTCATGCCTTTTACCGTACCTAAAGTCCCAACAGGCATAAATGCCGGCGTTTCTACGGTTCCACGTTCAAATACCATGCGCCCACGACGTGCGCGACCACTGGTTTTATCTAATTCAAATTTCATTGTCATAAGTATTCACTTCAGTGTATTAAATTTAGCGCTGTAACAGCATGGCATCGCCGTAGCTAAAGAACCGATAGCGCTCTTTAATGGCTTCATTATAAGCCTTCATAATCAAATCACGACCCGAAAATGCTGACACCAGCATAATGAGCGTGGACTCAGGTAAATGAAAATTTGTTATCAAACTGTCGACAACTTTAAATTCATACCCCGGAAAGATAAAAATATCGGTGTCATCAAAAAACGGTTCAATGTCTTCTGACTCTGAAGCCTGAGCAGCTGACTCGAGCGAGCGAACGGAGGTTGTACCAACCGCCACCACCCGGCCGCCCTCAGCCTTGGTTTGCTTAATGGCATGACAGGTTTCAGCACTGACTTTGGCGTACTCACTGTGCATTACATGGTCGTTAATGTCTTCAACACGAACCGGCTGAAAGGTTCCGGCGCCTACATGCAAGGTGACATAGGCAAAGTTCACGCCTTTATCTCGCAACTGCTGCAAAATTTCGTCGTCAAAATGCAGGCCTGCGGTAGGTGCTGCAACGGCACCTGGTTCGCGGTTATAAACGGTTTGATAGCGCTCTTTGTCAGAGCTTTCATCGGGGCGGTCGATATACGGCGGCAATGGCATGTGCCCGTATTGTTCCAGCAGTTCCAGTACCGTTTCTTCGTGTTCAAATTTCAGTTCAAAAAGCGCATTATGCCGGGCCAGCATAGTAACTTTTACGTGGCCTTCTAACAGTAGCTCAGCACCTGCTTTTGGCGCACGATTAGCACGGACATGAGCCAGTACACGATGGTCGTCCAGCAAACGTTCAACTAACACCTCTACTTTACCGCCAGAGACTTTTTCACCCAGTAAGCGGGCCGGAATAACCCGGGTATCGTTAAACACCAGTAAATCACCCGCGTTTAACTCATCAACGATATTACTGAACTGTTTGTGAGCAATGCTGTTTTCATTCGCATTCACCGACAGTAGCCGGCTTGCACTGCGCTGCTCCTGCGGATAGCGGGCTATAAGCTCATCGGGTAGTTCAAATGAAAAGTCGCTGACTTTTAAAGAAGAATGATTGGTATCTGACATGTCCGTGCTGCAATTGCGAGATGTAATAAAGCGCGGATTTTACTGGAAAGTGGACAGCCTGTCACTGTTACAGGCTGTCCGTTTATCGCAAGCTTAAGCTACACCGAAAATTGCTTTCAGAATGTAGAAGAAGATGATGGACATAATGGCACCTGCCGGCAAGGTAACAACCCATGAAATAACTATGTTGCGAACAACACCAAGATTCAGGGCCGCGATACCACGCGCCATACCAACACCCAATACTGCACCAACCAGCGTTTGTGTGGTTGATATCGGCAACCCGGTACCTGACGCCAGAACCACGGTTGAAGCAGCAGCAAGTTCCGCCGCAAAACCGCGGCTTGGGGTTAAATGCGTAATGCCGTTACCAATGGTGGCAATAACGCGTTTACCCAACATAGCAAGACCAGCCACAATACCAACAGCGCCTAAAGGTAATACCCACCAGGCTAATGTCGCTTTACTGCCAATATCACCACCGCTGGTAACCACGCTCACTACAGCGGCCAGTGGCCCGATAGCGTTCGCAACGTCGTTTGAACCATGAGCAAAAGCCATAGCACAGGCGGTTACCACCATTAATACCGCAAAGACTTTTTCCACGTTGGTGTAGTGCATTTCTTTGTCGTCGGAAGGGTTAAACTTAAGGCGACCAATGGCCATTTTACCAACTGCAAAGACCACTACAGCAATGCCCAGAGCCCATAAATAACCCTCAATACTGCCAAGGTTCAGGCCAACATGCTTAAGGCCTTTTTTAATGGTGACCAACGACAATACGAAGCCGGCTAACCCCATATAGTAAGGCACATAGCGCTTAGCCATTGCTAAAGGATTAGAGCGGTCAAAAATGAGCTTTTGTGCACTCATAAATATGAGATAGGCAATAAACCCGGATATGGCGGGGGTGACAACCCAGCTTCCAACGACACCTCCCACTTTCATCCACTGAACCGACTCCATACTAACGCCAACGGCAGAGAAGCCAACAATGGCACCAATAATGGAGTGAGTCGTTGATACCGGCCAGCCAAGGTAAGAAGCTATCAGCAACCAAAAGCCGGCGGCTAATAGCGCTGAGATCATACCAAATACGAGTAGTTCGGGTTGATCAACGAAGTAGCCAGAGTCAATAATGCCTTTGCGGATGGTTGAAGTGACTTCTCCACCTGCCAGGTAAGCACCGGCAAACTCAAAAACCATAGCAATAAGAATTGCCTGTTTTATTGTTAGCGCCTTGGAACCAACCGACGTACCCATGGCATTTGCGACGTCATTTGCGCCAATACCCCAGGCCATGAAGAAACCAAAAACCGCTGCCATCCCGATAAGCAGGAGGCTGTAGCTAGAAATAATATCCATAAATCAGACTCCGCTTAAACGCGTGCTAGCATCAGTTCGAAACGTGCACCGACTCGCTCAGCCAAGTCAGCCAAGTCGCCCACCCAATCGAGAATACGATATAAGAACATCACATCTACCGGATTCATTTCGAGTTCAATTCCACGCAAGTCCTGACGTAGTTTAATTTGAAGTTGATCAGTATCGGCTTCAATTGCGTCAAGCTCGGCAATGAAGTTGTCGACAAGATCACGTTCGCGGCCTTTAAAGCCCGTCTCCAGCAAGTCGTCAAATTCACCAATGGTTTCACGAGCTTTGTCTGTAGCATCCAGACAACGGCTTAAATACGCATCAAAGTCTTTAACCAATGACTCAGGAATGCTCAATTCACGTCCCGTAACCAGACCGGAGATGTCTTTGGCTTTATTAGCAATTTTGTCCTGCTGTGAAACAAGCTCAAGTAAGTCAGCTCGTTCTACAGGCATAAATAAGCCACTAGGAAGGTTCAGGCGGATTTTACGCTTCATGTCATCCGCGGTGGATTCGTGTTTTACGATGGTTGCGCGAGCGACTTCTGCACTCTGCCAGTCCTTTGAATAAACCGCTTTAAAGAAATCTTTCAACGCATAGGCGCAGCGGTGCACTTCATCCATGTGCTCAATCATCGGTTTGATTGGCGACTTCGCAAAGACGCCAAGAAATGAGTTCACTGACATAACATTATCCGATTTTTTTCAGCCGATGTTAGCTGCGGCGAATGTTAGCGAAATCTAAAGATAAAGGAAACCGTAAGATTTGATTAATTACTCAATTTTTATTCGACTTCTTCGCAAAGAAAAAAGCCGCGGCATAGCCACGGCTTTTTATCTGCAGTCACAACAGTTTATTAAAAGGAGTAAACTAAAGTCACAGCGGTTTCTGTATCCAGTTTTTCGATGCTTTCATCAGCAACCTGAGAGTTGTGATTTGCACCAACAGAAAACTTCATAGCCAGAGAGCTATTAATGTTAGCAGATACAGAGAGTTCAGCTTTGCTCTTGGTATTGTCTTCACCAATCTCCGATGACAACAATGCGTTAAAGCGCGAGTTTTCACTGATTTTCCAGTTCAAACCGCCAGCCAGACGCAAAATTATAGAGCCATCAGACTCCACTGGTGGTTCACCTTCAACCTGAACCGGTTTGGTTCGTGAATAACCAGGACCAATTTCATAGTCGGCATAGATGTCTTCGTCGTAGCGATAGCGAGCACCGTAACCGGTTGCTACGGTTGCCTGATATTCAAAGCCACTAAATTCATCTTCTTCATAAGAACCGAAAACAAACAGCGAGTCGCGGCTATCAGGATCAAACTTGTAGTTACTCTGAGCGGAGACGAACATCCGGTCTGCAGTTTCTACACTCTCACCAGTTTCCTGATCTTCCTGTTCGGCGGTGTAATAGTCAAAGACACCTTTATGGCGCCAATTTTGAATATCGCGCGATGCATTAAACTTACCTTTCAGGCTTTCTGTTTCGGTATTACCAGAAGTGTAAAGCAAGCCAAACTCTGCACTCGCCTCCCACTCTTCAACCGTTTCTGTATCAATGTCATCAGCATCGTCAAACATAAATGTTTGAGCACTCGCTACAACAGGTAAAAACAAACTAGCGAATAATAAAGAAAATCGCACACTAACCTCGTTATTTGTGTCTTTTATAAAGTACTTCGTTACTTAACAATGGCGTCTAATTCGCCATTTTCATAGCGCTGAAACATTGATTCTAAGTTAATTGGCTTAATTTTACTCGCCATACCAGCACAACCAAAGGCTTCATAGCGCGCACGGCAAATATCTTCCATTGCCGTTGTCGCTGCCGCAAAGAATTTACGCGGGTCAAAATTAGACGGATTTTCCGCCAAATGCCGGCGAATAGCACCGGTTGAAGCCAAGCGTAAATCGGTATCAATGTTTACTTTGCGAACACCGTGCTTAATACCTTCCTGAATTTGCTCTACCGGCACACCGTAAGTTTCCGGGATCTCGCCACCAAATTCATTAATAATTTTCAGCCACTCTTGCGGTACAGATGATGAACCATGCATAACCAAGTGTGTACCCGGAATGCGACGATGAATCTCTTTAATGCGATCAATGGCCAAAATATCACCAGTTGGTGGACGAGTGAATTTGTAGGCGCCATGTGACGTACCACAAGCAATAGCCAGTGCATCCACATTTGTAGCTTTAACAAATTCAGCTGCTTCTTCGGGGTCTGTCAGCAGTTGTTCATGCGACAGTTTACCCTCGGCACCAACACCGTCTTCTTCACCCGCTTCACCAGTTTCCAGTGAACCAAGACAGCCCAGCTCACCTTCAACAGAAACGCCACAGGCGTGTGCCATTTCAACAGTTTGCTTGGTAACTTTTACGTTATAATCGTACTCGGCTGGTGTTTTTCCGTCTTCCAGCAAAGAGCCGTCCATCATCACAGAGCTAAAGCCCAGTTGAATAGAACGCTGACATACCGCCGGAGAGGTACCATGGTCCTGATGCACAACCACAGGAATATGTGGCCATTCTTCAACAGCGGCCTGAATTAAGTGGCGCAGGAAAGGAGCACCGGCGTATTTACGAGCGCCAGCAGAAGCCTGCACGATAACCGGGCTGTCGGTTGCATCAGCAGCCTGCATAATTGCACGCATCTGCTCGAGGTTATTGACGTTAAACGCCGGGACACCGTAGTCATGCTCTGCAGCATGGTCAAGTAACTGTCGTAATGACACCAGGGCCATAAAAATACTCCTTATTTAAAACTTATGTTCAGGCGTCTTTAGCCCGTTCTTGTAAAATCGCAACGGCTGGTAATGTTTTACCTTCCAGGAATTCCAGGAACGCTCCGCCACCTGTTGAAATATAGCTTATCTTATCAGCGATAGCGTATTGATCAATTGCCGCTAAGGTGTCGCCACCGCCTGCAATTGAAAACGCATCACTTTGTGCAATGGCTTCGGCGATGGTTTTTGTACCATGCCCAAACTGCTCAAATTCAAAAACACCCACTGGCCCGTTCCAGACTATGGTGCCTGCATTTTTCAGCATAGCGGCTAGCTGCTGTGCTGTTTCCGGGCCAATATCAAAAATCATGTCGTCATCTGCAACGGCGTTAACGGCTTTAGTTTCAGCTGTTGCTTCTGCGCTGAATTCCTTACCTGTCACCACATCAACGGGTAATGGAATGTCACCGCCTTTGGCTTTCGCCTGCGCCATTAAACGGGTAGCTTCGTCGGTTAAATCGGCTTCGTATAATGACTTACCAACCTTATGGCCTGCAGCCGCAACAAAAGTGTTCGCAATACCGCCGCCCACAATTAACTGGTCAACAACGCCGGACAATGACTCCAGTACCGTGAGTTTGGTCGAAACCTTTGAACCACCAACAATGGCCACTAATGGCCGCTTAGGGTTTTCCAGTGCTTTGCCTAAAGCTTCTAATTCACCAGCCAGCAGAGGTCCGGCACAGGCAACTGGCGCATATTTAGCGACACCATGAGTGGATGCCTGAGCCCGGTGCGCGGTACCAAAAGCATCCATCACATAAACATCACACAAGCCGGCTAATTTTTTGGCAAGCTCGTCGTCATTTTTCTTTTCGCCCACATTAAAGCGAACGTTTTCAAAAACTACCAGCTCCCCGGCACTAACTTCAACACCATCCAGGTAGTCTTTACACAGGCGGACAGGGAAATCCAGTGCCTCTTTTAGGTAATCAACAACTGGCTGCATAGAGAACTGCTCGTCATACTCACCTTCGGTCGGGCGACCAAGGTGAGACATCACCATAACTTTAGCGCCAGCTTTTAACGCTTGTTGAATACTTGGCATTGCTGCTTTTAAACGCGCATCGGAGGTGACTTTGCCATTTTTTACCGGAACGTTTAAATCTTCCCGGATAAGTACGCGTTTATTACTTAAATCCAAATCAGTCATAGCAATGACAGACATGCGGTATCCTCTCTAAACTTAGTGTTCTATTTGTTCAGCCATCGTCTTTGCTGTATCCAGCAAACGATTAGCGAAGCCCCACTCGTTATCGCACCAGCACAACAACTTAACCAGCCGCTTGTGGCTGACCCGGGTTTGCGTGCCATCGACAATCGAAGAATGTGGATCATGGTTAAAATCTATTGAAACTAAAGGTTCTTCAGTATAGTCCAGTATACCCGCCAGTTGATGCTCACTTTGCTCACGCAGCACATGGTTTATCTGCTCGATTGTGGCATCACTGTTTAACGTAACACTTAAGTCCATGGCGGTGACGTTTGTGGTAGGCACTCGCACCGCAATAGCCTCAAAACGCCCTTCTAAATGCGGCAGTATACGTTCAATGCCTCGCGCCAGCCGCGTATCCACCGGAATAATAGAACGCCCGGCGGCACGGGTACGCCTTAAATCAGGGTGGTAGGCATCAATAACCTGTTGGTCATGCATCGCTGAATGAATGGTGGTAATGGCGCCTGAATCAATACCAAAGGTGTCATCCAGCACTTTTATCACCGGCACAATACAATTCGTTGTGCAGGAGCCGTTAGACACCACTTTATGCTCGGCCGTTAACTCTTTTTCATTCACTCCATAAATTGCAGTGAAATCAACATCCGGTTTGCCGGGATGAGAGTACAGTACCCGCTTCACCCCTTGCTGCAGGTAAAGCTGGCCGTCAGCCTGGCTGCCAAATACCCCGGTACAATCAACCACAAAGTCAACGTCATTAGCGCGCCAGTCAACAGCTTCAATCTCGGTTTGATGCGTTAAAGCAATGGCGTCACCAGCGACTGTTAAAGTGTCACCAGAGTGCGTCACTTTTTCTCCAAACCGGCCGTGGCTTGAGTCGTATTTCAGTAAATGAGCTATTGCTTCCGACGCTGCAGGTTCATTAATCAGAACCACCTGCACGCTGTCGCGATAGCCATTTTCATACAAAGCACGCAAAAAGCTGCGGCCAATTCGGCCAAAACCATTAATTGCAATACGAGCCGGTTTGCTCATTTACGCTCCCAGCAAACGTTTAGCGGCAGCCACAGCATTTTCTGCGGTAATACCAAAGTGTTTGTATAAGTCGCCGGCCGGAGCAGATTCACCAAAGGTGGTCATGCCGACGATTTCGCCGTTAAGGCCAATGTACTTGTACCAGAAGTCCGCAATACCGGCTTCAATTGCAACGCGACGAGTAACCTTTGATGGCAGCACAGACTCTTTGTACTCAGAATCCTGAATATCAAACACGTTGGTCGATGGCATAGAAACAACACGTACCTTATGGCCTTGTTCTGAAAGTTGCTCATAAGCTTCAACCGCTAAATCAACTTCAGAGCCAGTAGCTATTAAGATGACTTCGGGCTCACCGTCACAGTCTTTCAGCACATAACCACCACGGGCAATATTAGTGAGCTGATCTTCATTGCGCTCCTGCTGTTGCATGCCCTGACGGCTGAAAACCAGCGCAGTAGGCGTTTTGCTGCTTTGTATTGCCGCACCCCAGGCAACGGCGGTTTCAACCGGGTCACACGGGCGCCAGCACTGTAAATTAGGGGTTTGTCGTAAATTAGCCAGCTGCTCTACCGCCTGGTGAGTCGGCCCGTCTTCACCCAAACCAATAGAGTCGTGGGTATAAACAAAGATGCTGGGCTGTTTCATAAGCGCTGACATACGCACAGCATTGCGGGCGTATTCCATAAACATAAGGAAGGTTGCGCCATAGGCTTTAAACCCGCCATGCAGGGTTACGCCGTTCATAATGGCGGACATACCAAACTCACGAACGCCATAAAACACATAGTTGCCCCTGGCGTCATCCGCCGTAATGCCTTTTGCGTCCTTCCATAAGGTTAGATTGGAGCCGGCCAGGTCAGCCGAGCCACCTAACAGTTCAGGTAGTTTAGGACCAAACTCATTCAGTACATTCAAAGACGCCTTGCGGGTAGCTATAGCTTCTGGGCTACTTTGCAGTTGCTTAGCATAGTTGTGCACTGTGTTTTCGAAGTTTTCCGGAAGCTCTCCATTCAAACGGCGCTTCAATTCTTTTGCCAGTTGCGGATATTCCTGCTCGTAAGCAACCCAACGCTTATTCCACGAAGACTCAACCGCTGCACCTTTATCCACAGCAGACCATTTTTGGTAAACATCGGCCGGTACTTCAAAGGCTTCGTGTGGCCAGTTCAACTGTTTGCGCGCTGCTGCAATCTCGTCATCGCCCAGCGGCGCGCCATGGCAACTTTCAGACCCCTGCTTGTTCGGAGCACCATAGCCAATCACCGTTTTGCAAATGATCAGAGTCGGTTTATCTTCGTTAGCACGGGCTTCATCAATAGCACGGGTGATGGCTGCTGAGTCGTGTCCGTCGACTTTATTGACTACGTGCCAGCCATAAGACTCAAAGCGCTTCGCCGTATCGTCGGTAAACCAGCCTTCAACTTCGCCATCAATGGAAATGCCGTTGTCATCGTAAAACGCGATGAGTTTACCTAAACCTAAGGTGCCGGCCAGTGAGCACACTTCGTGCGAGATGCCTTCCATCAAGCAGCCATCACCCATAAAAGTGTAGGTGTGGTGGTCAACAACTTGATGATTTTCACGATTAAACTGTGCGGCTAATACTTTCTCGGCCAGTGCCATACCTACGGCATTTGCAAGGCCCTGGCCCAACGGGCCGGTGGTAGTTTCCACACCAGGGGTATAGCCATATTCAGGGTGACCCGGGGTTTTTGAGTCTAACTGACGAAATTGCTTCAAATCATCGATACTCAGATCATAACCAGACAGGTGCAACAGGGAATAAATCAGCATTGAGCCGTGCCCGTTTGATAAAACAAAGCGGTCGCGGTCAGCCCAGCCCGGGTTATTAGGGTTATGCTTTAGATAGTCACGCCAGAGAACTTCTGCGATATCTGCCATACCCATGGGCGCTCCCGGGTGGCCGGACTTAGCTTTTTGAACTGCATCCATACTAAGCGCGCGGATAGCATTGGCGAGATATTGACGATCTGACATGAAAAACCCCCTGGAAGATGAAGAGCAACTTGCGATGCGCGTATTCTCCACATTTCAGGGGGTACAAGCAAATTTATAGGCAAAATTTTGTTTAAATATCAGCCTGTAAATCGGCGGCTTTGTCCGTTTGCTCCCACGGCAGGTTATCACGGCCAAAGTGCCCGTATGCCGCTGTCTGCTTATAAATTGGGCGCTCCAGGTCAAGCATTTTGATTAATCCGTAAGGACGCAAGTCAAAATGACGGCGCACCAGCGCAATTAACTGCTCTTCTGAGTGTTTAGACGTTCCGAAAGTATCAATGCTAATAGAGGTTGGTTCAGCAACACCAATGGCGTAAGAAATTTGCAGTTCGCAACGCTCTGCTAAACCGGCTGCAACCAGATTCTTAGCAACATAACGTGCAGCATAAGCCGCACTACGGTCAACTTTTGACGGGTCTTTACCTGAGAAAGCACCACCACCGTGACGCGCCATACCGCCATAGGTATCGACAATGATCTTACGACCCGTCAAACCGCAGTCGCCCATAGGTCCACCAACGACGAAACGTCCGGTTGGGTTAATATGGAATTGCGTATCTTTGGAAATCCACTGCTCCGGCAATACAGGTTTAATGATTTCTTCCATAACCGCTTCGCGCAGCGTTTCCTGAGTAATGTCTTCTCTGTGTTGAGTTGACAGAACCACGGTATCAATAGCGACCGGCTTGCCGTTCTCGTAAACGAAGGTCAGCTGGCTTTTGGCGTCAGGACGCAGCCAGTCCAGGGTGCCATTGTTACGCACTTCCGACTGACGCTGCATAACGCGGTGCGCATAAGTAATTGGCGCAGGCATTAAAACAGAGGTTTCATTAGAAGCATAGCCGAACATCAGGCCCTGATCACCAGCGCCCTGCTCTTCGGGATGAGCGCGATCAACACCCTGGTTGATATCGCCACTTTGTTTACCAATGGCGTTCAATACCGCACACGATGCGCCATCAAAACCCATATCAGAATGTCGGTAACCGATATCTTTGACGGTCTCGCGGGCCAGGTCTTCAACATCCACCCAGGCATTTGTTGAGATTTCGCCGCCAACCAGCACCATACCGGTTTTTACATAGGTTTCACAGGCAACACGGGCTTTCGGGTCTTTTGCTAAAATTGCGTCTAAAACCGCATCGGATATCTGGTCGGCAATTTTGTCCGGATGCCCTTCGGACACTGACTCTGAGGTAAACAGGTGACGTGACATATGCCCACTATTCCTTTATTTTGATGAAATCACTCAATACTGGTTGCATAATGTAACCGATCACTCTGTTTTTTTCTACTTCTGGACGTCTAAAAGTCCGAATAAGGCTGACGACATGCGAGTACCGCGGATTTATCACCCCGCTCCTGTAAGTTTACAAACTGAAACCGAATTGAGTTCGGATGGATTCCAGCACCTGATCAAAGTATTGCGCTTGAACGTAGGTGATAACATTGCTTTATTTAACGGTGACGGACAAGACTACGAGGCGACCATAACCTCGGTTCAAAAAAAGTCTGCGTACTTTCTTGCAACCGGCAGCAAGGTAAATGATTCAGAGTCGCCTGTCAGCGTGCATCTTGCTCAGGTCATTTCACGCGGTGACCGCATGGATTTTGTTCTGCAAAAGTCAGTCGAACTGGGCGTTACCGAAATTACGCCTATGTTCAGTGAACGTTGCGGCGTTAAACTCAGTGGCGAAAGGCTGGAGAAAAAGCAGCAGCAGTGGCAAAAAATTGTACGCTCAGCTTGTGAACAATGTGGTCGCAGTGTGGTTCCTGAGGTTAAACCAGCCCAGCAATTCAGCGACTTTATTGAAAGCACATTTGCAGGGCTTCGTCTGACTTTAGACCCGACTGCGACAAAACCGCTTTCATCGTTTCAACACGCCGAAAAGGGGATACAATTGCTCATTGGGCCCGAAGGTGGGTTTACTGACGATGAAGTCAGTGCTGCTGAACAGCAAGGGTTTAATCCAATGCGTTTGGGTCCTCGCGTGTTACGAACAGAAACCGCCGCGCTATCGGCGCTTACCACCGTGCAATATCAGTTTGGCGACTTAGGTTAAAGGAGTTTACATGAAAAAATTAGCTATGGTGATGGACCCAATCGCCGCTGTAAAAACCGAAAAAGACACCAGTTTCCGCTTACTGCTGGAAGCGCAGGCTCGCGGCTATCAATGTTTTTATCTGGAAATGGGCGACTTAGTTATTGATAACGGTCAGCCAATGGCCTTTGCTCGGGAAGTTCGTGTTCAGGATCAAAAAAGCGACTTTTACAATTTAAGTGACAGTCAGTACCGCCCGCTTGAAGATTTTGATGTCATTATGATGCGTAAAGATCCGCCCTTTGACAGCGAGTTCTTATACGCGACACAAATTCTGGAACTGGCCGAGCAGCGCGGTAGCCTGGTGGTGAATAAACCGCAGAGCCTGCGTGACTGCAACGAGAAGCTCTTTACTTCATGGTTCGCAGATTCTATTGCTGACACATTGGTCAGTTCCCGGGCTGACGTGATTAAAGCGTTCCATAAAAAACACGGTGATGTAATTTTGAAACCGCTGGATGGCATGGGCGGAGCTTCGATATTTAAAGTAGGGGCAGACGGCAGTAACCTGGGCGTTATTATTGAAACCCTGACCGAAAAAGGTCAGCGCTACGCCATGGTGCAAAAGTACCTGCCTGAAATTAAAGACGGCGACAAACGTATTCTGATCATAAATGGCGAACCTGTACCTTACTCTTTAGCGCGAATTCCCAGCGCCGGAGAAACTCGCGGAAACCTTGCCGCCGGGGGCAGCGGACGAGCTCAACCTTTATCCGACAGTGACTGGGCTCTGGCTCATAAGGTCGCACCTGAACTGAAAAAACGAGGGCTCATTATCGTTGGGCTGGACGTGATTGGCGACCGCATTACCGAAATTAATGTCACCAGCCCAACCTGTATGCGTGAAATTGAAAACGCCTACGACATCAATATTGCAGAAATGGTCTTTCAGGCAATTGAAGAGAAGCTGAATTGAATTTCTATGAGACGCCCCCATATCCTTGTTAGAGATTATCGTTAAGGAGTCGGTGAATCGATGAACAATTTGCAGAATCACTTTTTGATAGCAACACCTATGCTGAACGATCCGATGTTTAAACGGACCGTGACCTATATCTGTGAGCATAATGAAGAAGGTGCGATGGGGCTGGTAATTAATCAGCCTGCAGATTTAAGCGTTACCTCGCTGCTGGATAAACTGGAAATTGTTTACCCGGAAAATAACCAGCACTTGCAGGGTAATGTCTACCAGGGTGGTCCCGTGGGTCGTGAACGGGGCTTTGTGATTCACCCGCCTCAGGATAACTGGCGTGCCAGTCAGAAGCTAAGCGATGACATCATGGTGACCACCTCTCGGGATATTCTGGAAGCCTTAGGTTCATCAGCGGCCCCGCCTCAGTTTTTACTGACCCTGGGTTACGCAGGCTGGGAAGCCGGGCAGTTAGAGGAAGAACTGGGTGAAAATTCCTGGTTAGCGATTCCGGCAGACCCTGAGCTGTTATTTAATACACCAGCAAGTGAGCGCTGGCAAAAAGCCACAGAGCAGCTTGGTTTTGATGTGTGGCAACTGGGACCGGATGTCGGCCACGCATGAGTACGGTTATTGGCTTTGACTTTGGTACCAAAAGCATTGGTGTTGCGGTTGGTCAAACCGTTACCGCAACAGCTTCGCCATTAACCGCGCTAAAAGCAAAAGAAGGTATACCCGACTGGCAGCTTATTGAAAAGCTGTTTGCCGAATGGCAACCAGAGCAACTGGTCGTTGGCCTGCCTCTGAATATGGACGGCACCGAACAACCCTTGACGCAGCGGGCCAAAAAGTTTGGTAACCGACTTCATGGGCGTTTCGGCTTACCTGTCACTTTTCAGGACGAAAGACTGACTTCAACCGCCGCACGCGAAAGCCTGTTTGCCGAAGGCGGCTTTCGAAAACTGGAAAAAGGACTTGTCGACAGTCAAGCGGCGTTAATAATTGTTGAAGATTTTCTGAACGGTTATTTGCCAAAAACCGATAATTCGTTATAGTGTCGTCAGTAATAAGTTGACACGACAGGAGCTGGCTTTGTTTGGTAATGAAGAACCCTATTCAGTAACGGGTAATACCATTCTACTGAAAGACGAAAATAAGAAACTGCTTTTAATTACTGGTCCTCGTTACCAAAACATACTGGTTTCGCGAGGTTCAGTTGAATTTACAGACTTACCTGCTGAGCGTCGCCCAGGCTTAAGGCTTGTTTCCCTGCAAGAAGTCTTTAAGAAAGAAAAGACTTATTTTTTCGTTCGCGCCGGCGGCATTGAGTATCAAGTAGACCTTAAATTCGAAGACAGCCCTATTACTGAAATGAAGTTTTAAGGGGCAACAGGAGTAATCAGAGTGACACATAAAATCTGTGCTGTTATCTGGTTACTCTTTACTCTTCCTCTAACAGCAAATGGCCAAAACTTTTTTAACCTTAACGAAACCCAAGACGGCCAGTTAACCTTTTCTTATCAATGGCGTGACTTTAACGACAGTCAGCAATCCTTTGACTTCCAGGTCGATAAAAGAGAGTTCCTGCAACCTTTAAAGCGTTATCGGGGATTTAATCTCGAGCGCAGTCAACGCGAGCTTACTCACCAGTTGAATCGCTACATCCGGCAGCAACAATGGCAGGGTATTCAGGCTCGCCTTACACCCCGTCAACAGTCAGTAGAGCTGGTCACCGCCAATAGCAGAACTCAGGAAAAACAAGCACAGCTGACTGAATACAAAAGGCTTTTACGCGAATACTACAATGAACGCTGGAATGATTATTTAGAAGCCAACTTTTATCGTCAGCTCACTCTGCCTCCGGGTGAACAGGGCATTATTCCCGACCACCCCGCTATTGCCAGCGAAATGACGGCTGTATTACGCCCGTTAATACAAGCTATTGGAGAGCAGCTAGGTAACAACACACAGCGCAATTACATCAATTACATCGCCAGCTTTATTCAGCAGATCCCTTATAACGACTTGAGCAGTAAGCTTGATAGCCGTGGAGATGGCTTCGTACCCCCTAACCAGCTGCTCTACTATAATCAGGGCGACTGCGACAGCAAGGTCACGTTAATGAGCTCGGTAATTAAAGAAATTATTGAGACCCCAAAAATGGCAATAATTTACCTGCCCAACCATGCGGTTTTCGGTATATCTATTAGTAGCAGAAGCGATGACATTAGCGTGAAACACAATGGCGTGAATTACATACTAGTAGATGTTACTGGCCCGGCGGCAATGCCTCTGGGCCAGGTTGGAGGAGAAACCGAGTTTCAGGTCAACACTGAGCAATACACGGTTGTGCCCATTAACTGATTAAAGATGCTCTTCTGCGAACTTAGCCAATGGACTGCGCACCACCCCATTCAAGTTAACTGTTGCACTACCGGGGTAGTCTTTAAAGCGCTCAACAATATAAGTTAAACCTGAAGTCACAGCCGTTAAGTAATAACTGTCAATTTGTGCCAAATTACCCGATACCACCAGCTTAGTATTTTCACCACAACGCGTTATTAGGGTTTTCAACTGAGACGCCGTTAAGTTCTGCGCTTCATCCAGAATGACTATAGCGTTCTGTATGCTGCGTCCGCGCATAAAGTTGAGTGACTTAAACTGAATATTGGCTTTTTTCATAATATAGTTCAGGCTCGACTCCATACTCTCATCGTGTTTATGCAAAGCCTCCAGGGAATCTGTTATTGCCGATAACCAGGGCGCCATTTTTTCCTCTTCCGTGCCCGGCAAATAGCCAATTGACTCGGCAATTTCCGGGGTATTGCGGGTCACGATAACTTTCTCATAAATTCCCTGCTCTACCACCATTTGCAAGGCCGCTGACAAAGCCAGGAAAGTCTTACCACTGCCAGCAGGACCAGTCAGAATGACCATATCCATGCTGGTATCAAGCAATGCATGCAACGCCATGGCCTGATAGATGTTCTTAGGGTGAACACCCCAGGCGCCGTAAGACATCATGCGCTCGACGCTCAAGTCCATTAAAGTAACGGTTTCGTTGTCGTACTCCTCTACCCGGGCAGCAAAGCTGTCTGTTGAGTCAATAATGTATTCATTGGCAAAAATCTGCGGCAGTAAGTCCCGGCTTACAGTATGATACGCATCGCGACCTTCCTGTTGAGTTTTCACTTCACCCACCTGCGACCAGAAATCCCCTTCAAATTTATAGAAGCCTTTGGTCAGCAATCGAATGTCATCAATAAGCTGGTCGGTACGATAATCTTCAACGAATTTCATGCCCGCGCCTTTGGCTTTCAGGCGCATATTGATGTCTTTGGTTACCAGCACCACACCAGCGGGGGCTCGCTCGCGCTGAATTTCCAGAGCGGCCTGAATAATCCGGTGGTCATTTTCCGCTAACGAAAGCACCGATTCGGTTTGCTCAAGCTGATAATCCGGGAAAATAGCCAAGGTTCCGTTCGCGGTATGCTCACCATGCATTCTGCTTAAGGGCACTCCAGCAACAATTTCCTCTGGTGTTGCTTCTTTTAACACTTCTTCTAAAGAGCGAATAGCCACCCGGGCTTCCCGGCTGACGTCCTTATTCCGATCTTTGATCTTGTCGAGTTCCTCCAGAACCACCATGGGAATAATAACGTTGTGTTCATCGAAATTGAGGAAGGCTAGCGGGTCGTGCAGAAGAATATTGGTATCCAGGATAAAGAACTTGCCGGTGTGTTTAGTCATTAGCGCATACCTTTGCTGTGATTATTCTTTTCTTACAGCTTAGCCTAAAATTCATGACATAACGGTTACAGAAATAAATTTTTCCTCGGAATTGGTGACTGAATTAAGTACCATTGCGGCCTTAGAAAATGGCATGCGGGAGTGTGTAGTGAGCGAGTTTAGAGTTGGACAACGTTACCTCAGTGAAACTGAAACCGAGTTAGGGCTGGGTATGATAACTCAGGCCGAAGGTCGTCACTTAACCGTGATGTTCCCTGCCACCGGTGAAGTGCGACTGTACTCTGCTCAGGATGCGCCTCTTGCTCGATATCAGTTGCAAGTTCAACAGCAAGGTAAGCACGCCGACGGCTGGAGCTTTACTATTCAGGAGCTGACTGAGTCGCAGGGTATTGTGACTTACCACGGACTGCGTGATGACAACCAGGAGTCAGTTGTTGTTCCTGAAACTCAACTCTCGCATCAAGTTGACAGTAATCCGGCATTAACTCGTTTGCTTGCTGGTCAGGCCGACCGACTCGATATGTATCAATTGCGCTGTGAGGCTGGTGAACATTTGGCGCATCACCAGGCAAGCGAGGTGGCCGGCTTATTAGGCGTTCGTACCCATTTGCTGCCGCATCAGCTGTATATTGCTAAGACGGTCGCTGATCGCTATCACCCACGCGTGCTTTTGGCCGACGAAGTGGGCTTAGGAAAAACCATTGAAGCCGGCATGATCATTAAACGCCGACTGACCACCGGCCGCTCGCAGCGCGCACTCATTGTTGTGCCTGAGTCTCTTATGCACCAATGGTTAGTGGAGCTACGTCGCCGCTTTGCACTGAACTTTACCCTGTTTGATGATGAACGTTGTGAGCAAGCGGAAGCCGACAGTGAAAATCCTTTTCTGACCGAACAACACATTATTATCAGTAGTCGGTTTATGCATGAGTCACGCTGGAATGAGGCCTTACTCGATGCGGAATTTGATCTGCTGATTATTGATGAAGCCCACCATCTGCAACCGGATGCTCCTGAATTCAGCGCCATAAAAGACCTTTGCGAAGCTGTGCCCAGTTTGCTGCTGCTAACGGCAACACCAGAACAAGAAGGTGCTGAGGGACATTTCCAGCGACTGCAGTTGCTGGACCCGGACAGGTTCTCCGACTTTGCCAGTTTCCAGCAAGAACAGGCGCACTACAAAGAGTTAGCGGAACAGGCGGAGTCTGTGACTGACCCGGCAGAGCTTGATGACTTGCTCGATAAACACGGCACAGGGCGCGTTATGTTTCGTAACCGTCGGGCCGATATCGGCGGCTTCCCTGAACGCCATTTTCATCCGGTAGAACTGGACGAGTGCGAACCCGATGAAGACATGCCCTGGTGGATGGAAGATCCGCGTATTGACTGGTTATTGGAGCACATTAAGCAAAACCGCTCAGAAAAAGCGCTGCTAATCTGTAAAACTGCGGAGCAAGTGCTGGATTTGTCTGAAGCTCTGCGCGTACTCGCAGGTGTGCACGCGGCCACCTTTCATGAAGGAATGACGCTGACCGAACGAGACCGTTCTGCCGCCTTTTTTGCGAGCGAAGAAGATGGCAGCCCTATCCTACTGTGCTCAGAAATTGGCAGTGAAGGCCGCAATTTTCAGTTCGTGCATCAACTGATCTTATTCGACTTACCAGCCAACCCTGACTTGCTGGAACAGCGTATTGGTCGTTTAGACCGTATTGGCCAGCAGCAGGACATTGATATTTACCTGCCTTATTGTAGAGGCTCTGCCGAAGCTATATTGCTGCCATGGTACGAGCAGGGAATGAATGCCTTCACTCAGTGTAATGCGATAGGCCGTAAACTGTACGACGCTTTCGGCGCTGAAATTGAGCAGGCTATTACTGAACAGCAGCCTTTAAGTTCTGAGCTATTAGAGCAGACAAAAGAGCTGCACAAAACCTGGCTGGAGCACAACAGGGAAGGTCAGGACAAGCTGCAGGCACTCAATGCTTGTCGCCCGGAAACCGCAGAAAAAATCATAGAGCAAATTCATAGCGACAGCGATACCGATACGCTCGCCGATTTCATGATTGCCTTCTTTGACCGTTTTGGTGTTAATAACGAAGTTCTGGATGAGGAACGCTGGTTTATTCGCCCGGGAGAACACATGCGTGTTGGCAGTCTGCCTGGTTTGCCTGACGACGGTATTACCATAACCTTTGACAGGGTTACCGCGCTGAACCTTGAAGATACCGACTTTCTGAGCTGGGATCACCCGATGGTACAAGCGGCGCTCGAGTTGCTGACTGCTGATGATTTTGGCAGTACTTGTGTGGCCGAGTTAAAAAACCCGGCAATTCCGGCTGGCAGCTGGTTCCTTGAATTAGACTTTGCCAGCATAGTTCCTGCGCCTAAAGCCGCGGCCCTACAGGAGTTTTGCCCACTGCAAAGCCTGCGGCTTCTGTTTAATGGTCAGGGTCAGGAGCTCTCTGCCAAAGTATCGCGCGAGCTACTGGATCAGCAGTCTAACTTCATTGATAAGAAAACCGCCCGTCAGGTATTGCGCCAGCTAAGAGATGCAGCGCAAAAGCTTATCCAGTCAGGCCAACAACAAGCACGCAAATGGCAGCAAGAGCAACTGGAGCAGGTAAGACAAGAGGCTACAGCGGCACTGCAACATGAACGCCAACGACTGCTCGACTTGCAGAAGAAAAACCCGTCGGTACGCAGCAGTGAAATAGAAGCTATAAACTGGCGCGAAGAGCAGATTACAGCGGCACTGGAAAGTCCGCAGTTGTCGCTACAGGCTGTTCGCATTTTGGTGAACAACCATTAATGACGCTGCTTCACTATGAGCCACCAACAACGCCATTTCTTCAAGTTATTTATGAAGACGCTCAGTTATTGGTGGTTGATAAACCCAGCGGATTACTGAGTGTTCCGGGCAAGCGGCCAGAGCATAAAGATTCCACTTATACTCGAGTGCAGCGGGTACACCCGGAAGTTAGAGTGGTTCACCGGTTAGACATGGCCACCTCCGGTATCTTGTTACTGGCAAAAACCAAAGCCGCACAAAGCCACCTGAACAAACAATTTCAGGACCGCACAACCCACAAAAAATACATTGCCAAGGTATGGGGGGAACTACCTGCTTCACAGGGCGAAGTTGAACTCCCGCTTTCCTGCGACTGGCCGAATCGCCCGCGCCAGCATATGGATTTTTTCACCGGCAAACCAAGTACGACCTTCTACCGGGTGAGTGAATTTGACGGCAAGTGTAGTCGTGTTGAACTGACCCCATACACTGGCCGCTCGCACCAGCTTAGAGTTCATATGCAGGCCATTGGCTGCCCGATATTAGGCGATAAATTCTATGCGCACAGTGAGGCGTTTTCTACCGCTGAACGCTTATTGCTGCATGCTGAGGACCTTTGCGTAACACACCCACAAACTGAACAACCTATAGCCTTTCATAGCCCGGTTCCGTTTTAACACTTTGCGCTCAAGCTGACGCCGCTGTGGCCGATATAAGCTGCATGAAGCGTTATTCATTATTGCTACTCGCGGCACTGTGTATCAGTCCCGCAGTCAGCCAGGACGACTTACAACGTTATTTACCGCAAGACCAGCTACACTGGTTGTCCGGTAATGACGACCAACGCTATTTGGTTTTAAAGAAAGAATACCTACAGGCTTTTGAGCGCGGTCAAATCGTGCTTATACCCGACTGGCACTATCATCCATTGCAGTCTTTTTATATTCGCCCGGTGTATGAAAACGCACCGGATTTTGGCTGGACCACCTGGGCGCTCACTCCGCCGGAAAATGACATACGCACGGACAATCTGCAGACCCCCGCCAGTGCCACACACTTTCCTGAAGCAGCTGATGAAGAGGTCTTCGAGCCTCTGGTTGGCGCCTTGCAACAACGCATGACACTGCTTCTGGACGAGACCTTAAGCCGGCCGGGCTTCTCAGTGTGGGTGGTTGAAGGTATTACAGCGGATATTACTTTGCGACTGTTAGAAAGTGATCCGTCGATAATGCCGGATGCTATCGTCCTGATTAATGCTTATGTTCCGCAATTTCAGTATAACCGCGCTCTTGCCGACCGTATTAGTCAGTCACAACTGCCGGTTCTGGATATTCGCAGTGCTGAGAGTAATCAATGGATAAGCAAGCACTGGCAACTGCGCAAAAAGCTGGCGAGTAAATATCAGCACCCGGCTTACCGGCAGCGACAACTTATCAACTCCGGGAATGCCGGGCAGCGTGAGTTAATCTCAACCATAAAAGGCTGGCTTGAGTTTCACGGCTTTTAGCAGCAATCTTTTAACGAATATCCCGCTTTTCTTTGATTTTTTCATAAGCCGCCTGAATATCCTGCGCCCGTTGCTGAGCCTGCTTCATGACTTCTTCAGGTAAGCCTTTCGATGCCAGCTTGTCCGGATGATGTCGGGCCATAAGTTTACGATAAGCCTTTTTAATTTCAGCGTTACTGTTCTGGGCGGTCACCCCAAGCACTTCATAGGCGTTGTTAATTTCATCCTGACTGGTGGTTTTACGCTGTTGTTGATGCTGCTGACGGCGATGCTGATGAAAACGAAAAGCCGCTTTTTCCATCATTAACCATTGGTCTAACTGAAAGCGCGTAAAGCCCAGAGACTTAGCAACGTTAACCAGCACTTCATGCTCCGACTTTTCCAGAATTCCGTCATTCAATGCCAGACCAATTAACTGCTCCATGAAAAGCTGCAAGACATCCCGGTTGCCGTAAAAGGACGCACTAAAATCTTTCATGACCTGCTGCAAAGGAAATGTCGGTTCTTTACCTTCTCTGAACGCTTCCTGCGCTTCACGAGTAGCATCAGAACTTAAGTTCAGGCGCCGCATAAGCTCCTGCGCCTGCGCAATGTCACTGGTTGTTACTTTTCCTTTTGCCTTGGCAACATGGCCCATTACAGCAAACAAGGTGTAAATGAAGTTGGCATCCCCGGCAGCCTTCTCTGCACCGTATAAAAAGCGTCCCCAGGCGCCTTTTTGGGAAAAGTCCTGAGCCATTCCCCGATCAAACCAATGGCCAATCAGAACGCCTAAAATAGCGCCCGGCCATTTCATAAATGCAAAACCCGCCAAGGCTCCTACAACTTTTCCCCAAACCATGTTATTTCTCCAACTGCTGGTTAAGTTGATGCAGCCGCTCAGGGGTCCCTACGTCGGTCCAGTGCCCATCCCAATAGCTTGCTGCTAACCTGCTTTGATTTATTGCCCGGTCAAAGAAGGTTTTAAGTGGCTGCTTGCCCTGAGGGTATGGTTCCAGCAGCTCTTTTCGGTATAAGCCAATACCGGAAAACGTCTTGCGCTCACTTCCGTCATTAACCAACAGGCCATTTTCTAAAGCAAAGTCGCCCTCAGGATGATGAGCAGGATTTTTAACCATGATCAAATGCGCCAACTGTTCCGTTTCCAGTTGAGTCGGCAGCTCACGGTAGTCCCAGTCGGTCCAAATATCTCCGTTAATGACCCAGAAAGGTTCGTCACCTAATAGGGGCAAGGCTTTAATAATACCACCGGCAGTTTCCAACCCACCTTCCGGTTCTGCGGAAAAAGATACCTGTAACCCCCACCGACTGCCGTCACCAACAAAGCTCTCAATTTGCTCCCCGTGCCAGGCATGATTAATAACAACCTCATTCACGCGGGCCTGCGCCAGCTTTTCTAAGTGATAAGCCAACAACGGTTTACCCGCTATGGGTAGCAAAGGTTTAGGCTGATTATCGGTTAAAGGCCGCATGCGACTGCCTCGGCCAGCGGCTAAGATCATTGCTCTCACTTTGCTTCCTTCCAGGCCGGTATGACGCGTTTTTCCAGCCATTGGTTATAATCTGACAACTGTGAATAGTTAGCGCTTACTCGCTGTAAATAACCTAAAGTTCTGGGCACGTCTTGCAAGTAGCCCGGCTTGTGGTCACGATGAGCCAGGCGGGCGAAGATACCAGCGGCCTTAGTATGACGCTGTAAGCCCATCCAGTCGAACCAATGCTGCCATTGTTCAGGCTCGATCTGAGCTGCCAAATGGTTTGACTGAACGAGCCTTTGCCGCAAGCCCTCACCCAGTTCAGCCACCCATTCATCGGGCCACTCAATATAGCAGTCTCGTAACAGCGAGACCGCATCGTAGGTGACCGGTCCCAGCACCGCATCCTGAAAATCAATAACCCCAATGCTGTCGTCATCCAGCAGCATTAAATTACGTGAGTGGTAATCTCTGTGCACCCCAACCTGAGGCTGTTCCAGTGCATTATCAATAAGTTGCTGGCTGAATTGCTGCCAAATTTCCTGGTCTTCATTATTCCAGTTAAGGTTTAAGTGAGTCTGGAGCAGCCAGTCTTTAAACAACGACAACTCGCGTTTGAGCAAAGCCGTGTCGAACGCAGGCAATTCACCTAACTCGGTACTGCGTACTGACATAATATTCGGCAAAGCAGCTAAAGCTTGCCGGTAATACTGCCGGGCATTACGAGGGTGCAGCTTACTGAGCAACAAAATCTGGCCGAAATCTGACTGCAACATAAAACCTTGCTCGGTATCGGCTGCGATAATTTCAGGCACAGTAACGCCAGCATCAGCGTACGCTTGTGCAACCGCCAAAAAAGGTTCCATAGGTTCTTTTTCCGGTGGACAGTCAACCGCTATCAGGCTTTCCTTTCCGTCAGTTGCCCGAAAATAACGACGGAAACTGGCATCGCCGGACACAACCTCTAAAGTCGGCTGGGGAACCCCGGTCTGGGCTTCGCACCAAGCCTGCAGAGCCACTTCTCGTTTGTCTTCCAAATTATCCTCCACCAAATTTTGTCGCAAAGCCTTAAAACTAGCAGTGTACCAAATAGCGAAACAAACAAAATTGCTTTATTATACCCTCGCGCTGCAAAACAGAATAAATGCATTTAATAACAACGAACGGAAGATTCAATTGCTGCTAAGGTTTATTACTCCGCTGATGCTACTGTCGTTTACTGGCGATGCGCTAGCGGCTTTACAAAATCAAAACGTGCAACAAGGCATGGCTTGTGAGGCTTCCCGGCCCGCAGAAAATGTAATTGGTTCAGTGCAACTGCAGCAAACTGAAGCAGGCACTATTGGCGTTGAATCGCGCAGCGCCGAAATTTTTGCAGATGAGAAGGCGTACTTTACCGGTAACGTTATCATTCACCGTGATGGGCAATGGCTATCCACATCAAAAGCGACAGTCGACCAGCAAAAAGGAGAAATTATTGCCTCTGACGGTATTACCTTTAGTGACGGCTACCTTAACGTCACAGGCGATTCTTTATTTCTCGACCTGAATGAAGACAGAGCAGAGCTTTATAATAGCGATTATCGTCTGCAGGATCATAATGCCCGGGGTCATGCTGAACGTCTGTCTTTATCTCGACAAGAGGTGCTATTGCAGGACTCAAGCTTTACCACTTGTCCCGGAGATTCACCAGCCTGGCAATTACGCGCGCAGCGTATTCAAATTAATGAAACCAGCGATTTCGGGGAAGCCTGGCATGCCCGTTTCGAGCTATTCGACGTGCCCATTCTTTATTTGCCTTACTTTAACTTTCCTATAAGTGACGCGAGAAAGACCGGGCTGCTTTACCCTACTTTTGACTCATCATCTAACAGTGGCTTTGAAGTAGAAATCCCTTATTACTTTAATATTGCACCCAATATGGATGCCACTATAGCGCCAGTCTATATGTCCGAACGCGGCACTATGTTGAAAAGCGAGTATCGCTATCTATTTGGGCAAAATGCCGGACAATTCAATTTAGAGTATTTAGGTAATGACGATACCCGCATCGAAAATAAAAAGCGTTACCTTTGGCATGTTCAGCATGCAGCGCAGATTAATCCGGACCTAAGCTTTTACCTGGATGCCACCGAAATTAGCGACGACAATTATTTAAACGACTTTGGCAGTGACTTCGCTGGCAGAGCCGATACTCATTTATACCGTGTCGCACAGCTGGACTACGATAACGATAACTGGACCGCTCAGCTGCGGACTGAAGACTATGAGCTGATAGGTGATTACCGAAGCCCCTACCGGACACTTCCGCAATTGAGCGTGGACTATAGCGCAAAGACTCTTCATGGTTTCAGTGCAGGTATTTATAACGAACTGACTTATTTTCAGAATCAGGACCAATCACGCGAATACGCTACCCGTGCCCATATTGAACCGAGCCTAAGATATCGTTATGAAAAGCCGGCCTTCGATACCGAAGCGGAGCTGTCTTATCTTTATACGCGCTACTGGCAGGAAAGTCCTGACAGTGCAATTGCGGAAAATGTCACACGGACGTTGCCAAGAGCACGGGTCAGAGCCCGTATGCACCTGGAAAGGTCTGTTGAAATTGGCAATGAGCAATACCGTCAAACATTATCGCCGCAAATTCAATACCTTTACGTGCCCTATGAAAACCAACAAGACATCGGTATTTACGACACTTCGCTGTTACAGGACGACTATCATGGTCTATTCCGTAGCCGTCGGTTTTCAGGTCTGGACCGTATAGCAGAGGCCAACCAGGTAACTTACGGAATCAGTAGCAGCTTGTTCACTCAGAATGAACGTGAAATGCTACGCGCCAGTCTTGGTCAAATATACAACATTGAAGACAGTCGCACGCAGCTGTTCGCCGCTAATGAAGAAACCACGACTTCCAGTAACAGTGAGTGGGTGGCTGACATAAACTGGGCGGTTGATGAGAACTGGTCGTTGCGCAGCTCAATTCAGTACGATACGGAACTTAACAGCACCCGTAAGAGTCAGACCGCGATAGAGTTTCGCAAAGACGATTCGAACCTGGTACAAGTGAGTCACCGCACAGCAACAAATATTTTGAATAACGATATAGAGCAGGTTGGAACACAAGCAGTTTGGTCGGCTAGTTCGCGTTGGCAAGTAGCTGCAAATGTCTTTTACGATCTCACACATGACCGTTTAAATGATGCTATGGTGGGCGTCCAATACAGCAGTTGTTGCTGGGCATTACGAGTTAGTGCTTACCGACGTATAAACCGTGATCTCGAGCCAGCATTTAGTGCGAACCAGATAAACGGCGACACACAGTTTGACAACGGCATTAGTATACAATTTATTATCAGTGGATTAGCTTCTGATAACAGTGGTCTAATTAACATGCTTGAGAAAAGTACGTACGGCTACCGCCGTCCTTTTTATCTCAGTAACTAGTGGTAGGTATAATGAAAAAAATTGCAATGTTTTGTTCAGCAGCAGTGCTGATAGCATCGTCCCTTTTGCTGAATAATAGCGTTCAGGCTCAACAGATTCTGGATCGTGTCGTCGTTATTGTTGACGAAGGCGTGGTTCTGCAAAGCCAAATTGATCATCTGGTTCGGCAAGTAAAAAACAGTCAAAACTTTAATAATGGTAATGCCCCTTCCGATGAGGTTTTGGAAACTCAGGCAATTGAACGTTTAATATTACAGGAAATTCAGCTTCAGATGGCTGACCGCATGGGCATAGAAGTCGATGACGGTCAACTTGAGCAAGCCATTAGCAACATCGCCAACAATCAAAACATCACTGTTGCTGAGCTGCGCGAAGAGATGGTCAATAACGGCATGAGCTGGGCTTCGTACCGGGAAAATGTCCGTAATGAAATTGTTATTCAGCAAGTTCAAAGAGCTGCCGTGCGACAACGAGTTGCAATTACGCCTCAGGAAATAAATAACCTGGTAAAACTCATTGATAATAATCAGGAAGTTCAGGAAGAGTACCGCTTGGCTCAAATATTAATCGCGGCGGATTCCGATGCTTCGCAAGCTGAACTTGAAAAAGCCAAAGAACGTGCTGATGCCGTTTTAAGCCTTCTTGAAAAAGGGCGTGACTTTTCTGATCTGGCTGTACGCTCTTCATCAGGCTCTGCTGCTTTAGAAGGTGGTGATATGGGCTGGATGACAGCGAACAGTATGCCGACACTATTTGCTGAAGCCGTCGACGGAAAACCCGTTGGCGAAGTTGTTGGCCCTATTCGTAGCGGTATTGGCTTTCACATTCTAAAAGTTCAGGACAAACGTGGCGAACAAACTGTAGAAGTCCAGGAAGTCAAAGCTCGACATATTTTAGTAAAACCATCAGTTATCTTGTCGGACAATAAAGCAAAAGAAATGCTCAACAACTATCGTGAGCAAATTGCCAATGGCGAAAAAACTTTTGCCGAACTTGCCCGAGAGCACTCAGCGGATCCAGGTTCAGCCTCGCGCGGCGGTGATTTAGGCTGGGCACGCCCTGACAAATACGCACCAGAATTCAAGCAAAAAGTTGAAACCATTGAAGCAAACACCATAAGCGAGCCTTTCCGTACTCAGTTTGGCTGGCACATCGTGGAAGTTACTGAACGCAGAACTCAGGACGCCACTGAAGAAAGCAAACAAGAACGAGCTTATCAAATGCTTTTCAGTCGGAAGTTCCGCGAAGAGTTAGATAACTGGCTACAGGAAAAACGTGATCAGGCCTATGTCAGAAGAGTTGCCGAGTGAGTCTACCGACACTAGTTTTTACACCGGGTGAGCCGGCAGGTATAGGCCCGGATCTGATTATAAAAATTGCACAGCAGCCCTGGCCGGCTGCTGTGATTGTCTGTGCCGACAAAAACTTATTAAAACAGCGCGCTGAGCAACTCAACCTGCCCATTACTTTGCATCGCTATCGTAAAGGTGAGGACGTGCCAGAACACCAGCCTGGCCATTTATGGGTTGAGCACATCCCTGTATGCGAAGAAGTCACTGCCGGTCAGCTATCTGTATCTAACGGTCATTACGTAGTGGACTGTTTAAAGCGAGCCTCCGATGGCAACCTTGCAGGCGAGTTCGATGCAATCGTCACAGGTCCGGTGCATAAAGGCGTAATTAACCAGGCAGGCGTTGCTTTCTCGGGACACACAGAGTTTTTAGCCCACGAAGCCAACTGCAATGATGTTGTGATGATGCTGGCCACCGAAGGCTTACGCGTTGCTTTGGTAACGACTCATATCCCTTTAGCCTATGTTGCAAAAGCAGTGACTAAAGAGCGCCTGAGCAACATTTTAACGATTCTGCATAACGACCTGAGCAAGAAATTTGGTGAGTCCTACCCAAAAATTCTGGTTTGTGGTTTAAACCCTCATGCCGGAGAGTCCGGACACTTGGGCCGTGAAGAGATTGAGACTATATCTCCAGTCATAGAGCATCTGAAGCAACAGGGTATGAACCTACATGGCCCCTACCCGGCGGACACTATCTTTCAGCCCAAATACCTGGAAGACGCCAGTGCAGTAGTTGCTATGTATCATGACCAGGGACTCCCCGTGCTAAAATATAAGGGCTTCGGTCAAGCGGTAAATATCACCCTGGGTCTACCTTATATACGAACCTCTGTGGACCACGGTACAGCCCTTGAACTGGCTGGAACAGGTAAAATAAATGACGGTAGTTGTCGACTGGCAATGAAAACCGCTATCGATATGGCAAGAGCAGCGTACTATGAGTAAAAACCAAAATGGGAGTAGACACTCAGGCGGGAGCAAAACCCATCTGGGGCACCGTGCACGGAAGCGGTTTGGTCAGAACTTTCTGAACGATGAGCACATTATTGAACAGATAGTTGATGCCATTAACCCTCAAGCTGGTGAAAACCTCATTGAAATTGGTCCGGGGCTAGCAGCTTTAACCGAACCCACAGTGGATCGCGCCGGCCATCTGAAGGTCATTGAAATTGACCGAGACCTGGTTGAGCGTCTTCAGCACCATCCTTTTTTAAGTGCGAAACTCGAAGTAATACAGGGAGATGCATTAAGCATCGACTTTAGCCAGTTTGCAGAGAAAGCGCAGGCAAGAGTATTCGGTAATTTACCTTACAATATTTCGACGCCTTTGATTTTCCACCTGCTAAAATTTGCAGAGCACATACAGGACATGCACTTTATGCTGCAAAAAGAGGTTGTGGATCGCCTGGCTGCAGAACCCGGCTCAAAAAGCTATGGTCGAATTAGCGTCGGCGTGCAACAAGCCTGCAGAGTAACACCTGTAGTTTCGGTTCCACCGTCAGCCTTTACACCGCCGCCTAAAGTTGAGTCTTCCGTCGTTCGTTTAGAGCCATACAAAGACAGCCCCCACCCGGTGAAAGACAAAGCTCAGCTACACAGCTTATGTTTGACAGCATTCAATCAACGCCGTAAAACAATACGTAACAACTTAAAACAGCTGGTTCCTGCAGAGCAACTCGAAGCGCTTGGCATTAATCCTGGCGCCAGACCAGAGACGTTATCGGTGGATGACTACTGCAGAATATCGGACTGGCTCACAGAACAAGCGGAAAAGAATGACAGTCAGTAAAATTGAAATTGATGTAAAAACGCAATATTTAGCGGCGCAGTCGAACCCTGATGCCGGCCAGTACGTGTTTTCTTATACGATAACCATAACCAATGAATCCAGTCAGTTGGTACAATTGCTTGCCCGTGAATGGCGAATTACTGATGCAGACAGTAAAATAACCCGGGTAGCTGGTGACGGTGTTGTCGGTCAACAACCGAAGCTTGAGGCAGGAGAGTCTTTTAGCTATACGAGCGGTACGGTCCTGGCAACACCTATTGGTACTATGGAAGGTCATTATTTGATGATAGATGCCCAGGGCGAGCAGTTTAAAACACCGATTCCCTCATTCCGGTTGGCTATTCCTAATATTATTCATTAACTATGAGCCATTACATTGTTGGAGATATCCAAGGCTGCTTCCGCGAACTTGAAGCTCTGCTAACCAAAGTCAGTTTTAACCCAGAAAACGATACTCTATGGTGCGTTGGGGATATTGTTGCGCGCGGTCCGGACTCTCGTGATGCTCTCAAGTTCTTCTATCAAAACAGCCGTTCAGTGCATACTGTATTAGGCAACCACGACTTAAACTTAATGGCCGTATTACTCGGCTACCGCAAGCCAAACCCGAAGGATAAACTCGACACCTTACTTGCTGATAGCGAACGTTTCAGTTGGCTAGACTGGCTGCGTCAGCAGCCCTTGCTACAACAGCTAAAAAGTCATGAAACGGTCATAGCTCATGCCGGAATTTACCCTTGGTGGAAGCTGGAAGAAGCAGCTCAGTACGCTAACGAAGTCGAGAATGTTCTTGTCGGCACTCAGTTTGAGAGCTTCATGCGCGAACTATTTGGCAACACTCCTGAAAAATGGGACTCAAGTCTGCAAGAATTCGACCGATACCGTTTTATAGTGAACGCATTTACCAGAATGCGTTACTGCAGCCCGGATGGTGAACTCGAATTTTCTAAAAAAGATAATCCGTATCAAAGTTCATCGCAGGATTCGTTTAAGCCATGGTTTAACTTTTGGCCTGAATCCGATAATCGCGTAATATTTGGACACTGGGCTGCGTTAATGGGTGAAACCCGACGTCAAGATGTAATAGCGCTCGATACTGGCTGTGTCTGGGGTCAGCATATGACGTTATATAACGTTGAAAGTAAGACATTCTTTCATCAACCGGCTTTGTCCGGGAAGTGATAATAATCATGCAGTGCTGAGGAAAGTTTCATGAAAATTACTGTTGCCATGCGAGTCATTGGTGGTTTTGCCATCATTACATTGCTGTTACTCATCATTAGCTTAAGCTCGTTGTTTAATATCAACAGCATTGGCTCATCGGTTGATAATCTCAACGACCAGGCCGTGCCCGCGCTCAATGAAGTAGCTGCCGTCAAAGTGGATATTCTTGAATTGGGCAGCGTGCAATTAGAAACTTTCTATGATGAAAAAGTTGGCGAGGTCGATGCTCACAGAAAAGAATTTGAAGCATCCCGTAGTTCGCTTTTTTCTTCCTTGAACGAACTCAACCGATTAATTCAGGGCGCCGGTCAAGGCGACAGAATTGATGCTATTGAAAAGGACTCTCAGAAGTATGTCGACTTAATCGACCGCTTATTCAATCAGCAACGCGAATACCTGGAACTTCAAACCACAACAGCTTCTCAGTTGGATGAAATTGCATTCAATATCGATGACGCTGCTATAATGCTGCTAGACACCATGGATATGTCTAACAACGAAGTTATCTCACGCGAAGCCAGTAATGTTGAGTCCTCGCTGTCGAGCCTCATCACCTTGATGTACGACTTAAACAAAGCCAACAAACTAGACAGTGCCGAAGTTATTCGCAGTGAAATTGATATTAATATTGACAGTATCCGTCCCCGCTTAGAAGTTTTAGAGAACGAGGCAACCGGCAGAACTGAGACAATGGTTAGTGACGCTATCACGACCGTTCGTAATGCCATCGACAGTCTGCAGGGTAATGGTTCCTATCCCGCAAATGTCATTCGCCGTCAACAACTTCGCGTAGACGCGGAAAACTCACTGAATAGTTCACAAACCCAGCTGAATAAGTTAATGACAGAAACTGATGAGTTGCAGAATGCGGTTCGTGGCATTGCTGAAGACACACGAGTTTCTGTGACAGATTCAATTTCAACCAGCAGCTGGATAAACAGCATTATTACGGTTGTTTCAATTGCACTGGCCATTTTAATTTCCTGGTATACCGTACGCAGTATCAGTCAGCCATTGTCTCGTGTTAACCATATGCTGAATATTATGGCCGACGGTAACCTGACTGAGCGAGTCGACTACAACGCTCAGGATGAGTTTGGTGAACTGGCATCAAACACGAACAAGCTGACCGGCAATTTGCGTAAACTTATTGAAGGTATCGCTAACCGCGCGACTCAATTAGCGACAGCGGCGGAAGAGTCCTCCAATGTCTCTGACGAAACAACGAACGCGATTGATGAGCAGCGCCGTCAAATAGAGCAAGTGGCAACAGCCACCCAAGAAATGAACAATACAGCGAGTGAAATGGCTGATGGCGCTGATCAGGCTCTTCAGGAAATTCAGCACTCCGATGACGAAGCCAAGCGCGTACGGGAAATTTCAGATAAAAACCGTACCACTATCGAAGGCCTGGCTCGCGAAATTCAGAGTGCCTCCGAGGTTATCGATCAGTTATCAGAGAACAGCAAAAACATTGGCGGTATTTTAGATGTTATTCGCGGTATTGCGGATCAGACCAACTTGCTTGCCCTGAACGCTGCTATTGAGGCTGCTCGGGCTGGTGAACAAGGTCGGGGCTTCGCTGTTGTTGCCGATGAAGTTCGTACCCTGGCCAGCCGTACTCAGGAGTCGACCGAAGAAATTCAGGATATGATTGAAAGCTTGCAGAACGACTCTCAACGCGCTGTTAGTGTAATGAATAAGGGCCGCGAACAAGCCGAACTCAGTGTTCAACAGTCGGATGAAGCCGCTCAGGCACTGCAGTCAATCACTGAGTCAGTCCACCAGGCCTCTGACAGCAGTAACCATATTGCGAACGCTGCGAAAGAACAGAGCAGTACCGCACACGATATCAGCGAACGTCTTGAAGCTATTGTTTCTATTGCAGAACAAACCGCTTCTGGTTCGAAACAAACCGCTCAGGCGTCTAACGAAGTAGCGAAACTGGCAGATGAGCTGCAGGACTCAATCAAGAGCTTTAGAGTCTAAAAGCACGGAAACAAAAAAAGGTGCCAACTGGCACCTTTTTTATTGTCTGAAACCTTGAACAATTAAGCCGTTAAGTTAAGTTTTGCGAAGCGGCGCTTGCCTACCTGATAGACCCCTGAGTCCTTCTCAGTGCACACATAACGCGCATCACTGAACTTCTCACCATCTACTTTAACGGCATTTTGCTTTATCATCCGCAACGCTTCAGAGGTTGACTGAACTAAACCGGCTTCCTTTAGCACATTACCTATAGCCATTCCCTCGGTTCCAACGTGCACCGTCTTTTCCGGAATATCATCCGGTAATGCATTCTTTTGGAAACGCTGAATAAAATCCTGCTCCGCTTTCTCTGCGTCTTCTTCAGAATGGAAGCGTGCAATAATTTCTTTTGCCAACAGTACTTTGACATCGCGTGGGTTTTTACCGTCGGCTACCGCTGCCTTCAATTCATCAATTTCCGTTATGGAGCGGAAGCTGAGCAGCTGGAAGTAACGCCACATAAGCTCATCAGATACCGACATGATTTTACCAAACATGTCATTAGCGGATTCGGTAATGCCAATATAGTTATTTAATGACTTCGACATTTTCTGAACGCCATCGAGGCCTTCCAGTAACGGCGTCATAATGACAGTTTGTGGACGCTGCCCTTCTTCTTTTTGCAGCTCGCGTCCCATTAGCAGGTTAAAACGCTGATCGGTACCACCAAGCTCAACATCCGCCTTTAGCTCAACAGAGTCCCAACCTTGTACTAACGGGTAGAGAAACTCATGAATCGCAATAGACTGATTGTTCTGGTAACGCTTTTTAAAGTCATCACGTTCTAACATACGCGCGACCGTCTGACGGGCAGCTAGCTTAATCATATCGGCAGCCCCCATTTTCGACATCCACTCAGAGTTGAAGCGAATTTCCGTTTTAGCGGGGTCCAGAATCTTAAAAACCTGTTCTTTATAAGTTTCAGCGTTTGCAATAACCTGTTCAGTGGTCAGCGGCTTTCGGGTGACATTTTTGCCTGTGGGGTCGCCTATCATGCCGGTAAAGTCCCCTATCAGGAACACCACTTTGTGACCAAAGTCCTGAAACACTCTCAATTTGTTAATTAAGACCGTGTGGCCTAAGTGCAGATCCGGGGCAGTTGGATCAAAGCCAGCTTTCACTATTAGTGGCTTACCACTCGCTAATTTCTCAGCCAGTTCCTGCTCGAGTAAAACTTCTTCGGCACCGCGAGTAATCTCGGCAATAGCTTCCGCCACTTCGGTTTTCATCCTCATCTCCAACTGTAAAAACTGATAAACCAGCCATTTTACGCGATTATTAACACTGTTTTAAGCTTAATAATCTGGTATTCTTCTTTTTTTCGTATTATCCTCGAAACCATAAGGTTATTCCGTGGTCGTAAACAGGTGCGGTAAACCCCGTGTTTGCTGACAAATGTTTACTGGATAATCACAATAAAGAAAGTGAAGTGCGCTAAAATATGACATTGAAATCTGTCACCCAAATTCAGCGGATGTTCCTGCAACTTCCGCATTCTCATAAAATTCTGATCAGTGCGATCAGCGTTGCTCTCCTGCTATTACTGATCATTCCGTCAGAACCGGCGACTGCTTCTAAGAACAGTACGCCAGCGGAACAGTTAATGCCAGGCAAACGCTACCAATTGGAGCTGGCGTTTGAGCAATCAAACTCGAATGAAAATTCTGAAAGCTCCGAGCTTACCTGGCAAACTTATCAAGTTAAGTCCGGCGACAGCCTGGCCAAAATATTCAGTAAAGTGGGCTTTAGTGCTCAACAGCTGTATCGCGTTACCGAGTCGGGTGACGAAGCTAAGTACTTGCGTAAAGTTCACCCGGGCGACTTATTGCGCTTCGCAACTGACGGTGAAGGCGAGCTGGTTCAGCTAGCACATCAAATCAATGATACCGAGACTCTCATCATTACTCGTCAAAGCGACAACTTTGTAGCAGAGGTAGAAACCAAAGAAGTCGAGATTCGTACCGAGTTTACTCACGCCGTTATTGATTCAAGCTTCTGGAACGCAGGCATAGATTCAGGACTGACTGACAATCAAATTATGCGCATTGCTAATATCTTTGGTTGGGATATCGACTTTGCTTTAGATTTACGCAAGAACGATGAGTTTAGCGTGCTTTACGAAACTCACTATGTCGACGGCGAATTTGTCGGTTACGGCAAAATTTTAGCCGCAGAATTTGTTAACCGGGATGAAAACTTTCAGGCGATTTTGCACGACAACGGTCAATATTACACACCGAATGGACGTGCCATGCGCAAAACTTTCTTGCGTTCACCAGTAAACTTCACCTACATCAGCTCGAGCTTTAACCCTCGACGCTTGCACCCGGTTACCGGTAGAGTACGACCGCATAATGGCATTGATTACGCGGCTTCGACTGGAACACCGGTGATGTCTTCAGGAGATGGTAAAGTCATTGCCGCAGGTTATACCTCATTAAACGGGAATTATATTTTTGTTCAACACGGTGAGCGCTACGTTACCAAATACTTGCACCTTAGTCGCAAACACGTAAGAAATGGCGACAGAGTTAAGCAGGGTCAGGTCATTGGACGTGTCGGAGCAACAGGTCGCGTTACCGGCGCTCATTTACACTATGAATTCCTTGTCGACGGCGTGCACCGTAATCCGCGTACCGTTGAGCTGCCCAAAGCCAAGTCATTGGCTGAGTCAGAACTTCCGTCTTTCCGCCAGCATGCGGATCAGGTGATGGCAATACTCAACGACAACAAGCGCGTTTATTTGGCGATGCGATAATGCCTCAGCGTTTTATCGGACTCATGTCGGGCACCAGTATGGATGCTGTTGACGCGGCATTAGTCCAGATAAACGCTCAAGGTCAGGTTAAACTGGAAGCCTGCTACTCTCTGGTAATACCTCAAAACCTCCGCTCTCGTTTACTTAAAATAAGTCATACCGACAATTGGATAGCCGATGAGCTGGCAGCTCTGGACGTCGCGTTTTCTGAACACTGCACTCAAGCCGTTAAAGCGCTTTTAGTGAAGGCACGACTTACACCCGAAAGCATCACCGCAATTGCCAGTCACGGTCAAACGGTACGCCATAAACCCAACTTTAAAACCCCTTATACCTGCCAGATTGGCGACCCGGCCCGCTTGGCAGTTAGCACAGGTATCGATGTCATTTATGATTTCCGGCGCAAAGACATCGCCGCCGGTGGTCAGGGAGCTCCACTGGTTCCGGCTTTTCACAAGCAAGTATTTGCGCATCAGAAGCAAAGTATTGCTGTCATTAATTTAGGCGGTATAGCCAATGTCACCTGGTTAGGTCCAGAAGGCCAGGTGCTCGGCTTTGATACAGGCCCTGCCAATACCTTGCTGGACCAATGGGTTCAGCAGCATTACCCGAATGAGAGTTTCGACAAAGATGCACAGTTTGCTCGCGCAGGCGAGATTCAGGCTACACTGTTAGAACAGTTACTTCAGCACCCCTTCTTTTCAAAGCCTGCCCCAAAAAGCACGGGTCGGGAAGAGTTCAACTTAGACTGGCTTAAGCCCCTATTAGAGAAAAAGCAGCTTTCTTTTGAAGATGTTCAGCGCACCTTAGTTGAACTTACGGCTATAACTGTCAAAGATGCTCTGAAAACACTACCACAACAACCCGACGCGGTTTATTTTTGCGGCGGAGGCACGAACAACCCGTTACTCATGGAGCGCTTTGCAGAGCTACTGGCGCCGGCTCAATGCAATACCACGGAGAGCCTGGGAGTGGATCCGCAATGGGTTGAAGCCATGGCCTTTGCCTGGCTAGGCTGGTGCTATGAGCATAAAAAACCGGGTAACCAGCCTGAAGTTACAGGAGCCAGCCACCCGGTTGTTTTAGGTTCTAAAGTTCTGCATCAATAGACGTATTATTCAGCGCCCAATTCTTTAAACGCATCGCGGGTCAGATTCTCATTACTATCGGCTCCAACCACGATACTGTCTTCAATACGCACACCGCCGTATGGACGCAATTCATCCACCTTATCCCAGTTGATATCAGCACTGTCTTTGTGCTCTTCCAGCAACTGATCGACCACGTATAAGCCCGGCTCAATAGTAAAGACCTGGCCCACTTCAATGTCCCGCAGTAAACGCAAGAATGGATGACGTTCGCTACGCTCGTAGCTGTCACCTTTATCGTCTTTCAGGAAGCCACCAACATCGTGCACCTGTAAACCAATAAAGTGGCCCAGTCCGTGCGGCATAAAGGCGCTGGTGTAACCTTTGTCGTAAATGCTTTGTGCATCACCTTTAATAAACTCAAAGTCACTTAAAATTTGCGCAACTTTTAAATGCATTGACACATGCAGGTCGTAATAATTCACGCCTGGCTTAATTTCGCTTAATAGCTCCTGCTGAGCCTTATCCATGGCTTCAACTAAGTCTGCGTAGAAACCTTCTTCATAAGCGTAAGAGCGGGTTATATCAGAGCAATAACCGCGATATCTTGCGCCAGCATCAATCAAGAACGAGCGAATTTGCTTAGGCGGAACCGTGTCGTAAACATCATAGTGCAAAATTGCTGAGTGGCTGTTCAGAGCAACAATGCTGTTATACGGCACTTGTGACTCGCGAAAGTCGATAGCCCCTAAGTAGGCATGGTGTATTTCCAGCTCACTTTTACCCGCAAAAAATGCTTCTTTGGCTGCAACATGAGCTTTTGCTGCTAAACGGTTGGCTTCGCGTAGATTTTCCACTTCCCACTCGGTTTTTATCGAGCGGTGGAAATGCAGGTGATCAATCAGTGCCTGTGGGTTACGAGCTTTTACTTTCCAGTCACTGGCTGGTTGAGCAAAGTCTTCTCCAATAAAGGCTGCCTGTTCCAGGTCACTGCCTAAATCTTCGGTCAACATGCTTAAGTCGTCGATAATTTTTAAATCGACATACTGCTGCCACTCTTCTTCCGGAACGTTAACTGGAGCGTGCCAAAAGTCACGTGCCTGAAACAAGTACACAGTAGGACGCTGACTGCCTTTGCGATAAAAAATCGCACTTTTAGGGCTTTCTGTAACTGGTACCCAATATTTAAACAGAGGGTTAACACGGTACGGCGGCGCGTTATCATCAAGAAAATCAACCCGGGGTTGCCCCGAGTAAACCAAAACGGATTCAAACTGATTGTCTTCTAACGCTTTATCAAAGCGGTTACAAACTGTCTTGATGTGTTCTGCGTACGCGCCCATAAAAAAACCTCACAAAAAATTGTGAGGTTATTCTAGCGGAAAAAGCGCAAACTTTCAGCCGCTCAAGTCTGTTGGGGCAGGCGTTAAATCGAAAAGCTGGACCCACAACCGCAGGTCGTGGTTGCATTAGGGTTATCTACAAAAAAGCGAGAGCCCTGCAGCCCTTCTTCGTAACTGACCACACCGCCCATCAGATATTGTAAACTCATAGGGTCAACCAATAGCGTAACGCCATTTTTCTCTATTTCCATGTCACCCGGGTTTTTCTTTTCATCAAAGGTAAAACCGTACTGGAAGCCAGAGCATCCGCCTCCGGTTACGTAAACACGCAACTTCAAATTTGGGTTTTCTTCTTCAGCAATCAGCTTACCCACTTTGCTTGCCGCTTGCTCAGTAAACTCAATCGGCATCGCCTGTTCTGCTGCACTGCTCATGATTTCTCTACCTTCGTTGAACTCTACGGCTATTTTCTCTTACCTGAGTATTTTGGTCAAGTATCGCCATCGCTCCGCACACCAGGGGTTGTTTCATTACGGCTAATTTCTTTCCAGAAAAAAGCTCTGTCCAGGGTTCCTTTGCCACCTTTGGTTAACCGAACCCTAACTTCAACCCGCTCAGGGGCCAGGCCCTCCGGCATAAAAAAGTCTCCCTCATACAGCGAGAAATAGCGCATTGAAAAGCTGCGGTCGTCGTCGCCAATGTTCGCCAGATCTAATAAGTCGTAACGCTTTTTTTCTCCGTCGATGCGACCTATAAGCTCGACTGTCACATTACCCTGAACGAAATTACGGCGTTGTTCTATCTGCAATAACGCGAGAGAGAAGTGAAAGTGATTCTCAGAACGGTTCGCGGTGACAGTCAGCGAGTCAATAGTAACCCCGCTTTCCTGCAACTCCGGCGCCATAATTTTCTGATAGAAAGCTAAGTCGCGTCGCAGCCCATAATTATCGTTTTGCAGTGCGGACAGCTCGTCCTGCAGGCTTTGGTTCGCTGAACGTTCAATGTCCAATTCAACCTGCAGCACATGTCTCTGATATTCCATTTGCTCTAGTCGCTGATACAGCTGATCTAACTGCTCTTCCTGTTCTGCAACTTTTTCCTTTAACGCCTGCGCGTGCCATACACCAGCCAAATACGCCAGGTAGACAACCAGAACGGCAGCCAGGATCATTACTAAAAATACCGGGAAGGCTCCCCAGCGCTGTTGCCAGTATTTCAGGTTAAAATAGGGCTTCATAACTTCCAGCTCATTTCCATCAAGCGTTTATGCTGATATGTTATTGATAAATATGCAAGCGTCATCCCACGGTTTAAGGTAAGGATCGTATTTCAAATGGCCACTAGCTCCGTACTCCGGCAACAACTGCGAAAACAACTGGCGACGCCCTCTACGACTATCGCAATTTGTTTAATGGGCCTGGCCGGCGGTATTCTGGCAGCACTCATGATTGCCGGTTTTCGGTTCGCCATAGAGCAAGGCGCCTATCTTGTCGGTAATGACAGCTATTGGCAACAGCCTTTACCAACTACTTACCGCTTTTTACTCCCGGTTGTTGCGGCTGTCATGATTTATATTCTGTTCAGGCTTTCAGGGTCAAAGCATGTTCGAATGGGCATACCTTACGTTATTCACCGCATGAAGCAGCACTACGGTATGCTGCCCTGGCGCAGCACGGTGAATCAGTTCTTCGGCGGTATTATTGCACTGGTTGCGGGATTTAGTGTTGGCCGAGAAGGTCCCGCCGTTCATTTAGGCGCTGCAGCTGCAACCTGGCTGGGCTTTCATTTTGATGCACCCAAAAATGCCGTTCGCACCCTGGCGGCCTGTGGTATTGCAGCCGCAATAGCTGCATCCTTCAATACCCCTTTAGCCGCTATGATTCTGGTTATGGAAGTGGTGCTGCGGGAATATAAGGTTCATGTTTTCATCCCGGTTATGCTCTCGGCGGTTGCCGGCTCGCTGATAACTGAAGAGATTTTTGGTGTTGCCTCCGAATTAGCCGTTTTGTCTGCACAGGATATTCCGACCACGCAACTACCCTGGGTCGTATTGCTTGGTGTCGTTCTTGGATTAGTCGGCGTAATGTTTAAAAAACTGATGCTGGATGTCATGGAAACGGTCAAGGACATGTCATTGTTTACCCGTTTATTATTTGCCGGCCTTATCACCGCCATGCTTGCCGTCATTATACCCACCAGTTTAGGCCCGGGGCTTACCGCCATTGAGCAGGTGCTGAATCATCAAGGTCAAATGTCATTACTGGTCACCTTACTGATTGCCAAACTCTTTGCTTCTGCGATTGCATTAGGTATGGGCATACCTGGTGGGTTAATCGGTGCTGTATTTGGAATAGGCGCTATTATTGCGGCGGTATTCGTAGGGGCTGTCAATGGTCTCGGTATTCAGCAGAATCTCTCTTTTGACAGCTTCATTTTGCTGGGTATGGCAGGCATTTTGGCAGCCTGTATTCACGCCCCCATGGCAGCTCTTCTGGCTATCGTTGAATTGTCCCGTAGCGTTGAGATTATTATTCCGGCTATGCTGGTTATTGTGCCCGCTTATCTGATATCCAGTCAGTTACTTAAGTCTAAGTCGATTTTTATTGCCCAACTTGACCTTCAGAACTTGCCCTATCAACTTGCGCCAGTGCATGTTGCTCTGCAAAAAACGGGCGTTGAAAATGTTATGGAAACCGACTTTAAACTCCTGCTTGAACCGACTCAAAATGAACTGGTTGACGCATTAGAATCAGCACAGGCAAAAACCGTTATCGTAATGTCGGTCGATGAAGAAAATCAGGCCCTTTACCGACTCGTATCCTATGATATCAATGCCGGTGACAGCCCAAGCCTGAGCTATACCCCAATTAAAGGAATTCGGGTAACCTCTACTTTGGCTGAAGTTTATGATGAAATAGGCCAGCAAAGACGAGGCGCCGTATTTGTTTATGAAACAGATGGCGGACAACCTTGTGGAATTGTCACCTGGGAAATAGTCCGTAAAGCCTTACAGAGAGAGCTCGCATGACGTGGATACTATGGGTTAAAGCCCTGCACATTGCCTTTATGGTTGCCTGGTTCGCTGGCATTTTTTATTTGCCACGCTTGTTTGTTTATCACGCAATGAATGCAAAACCAGCAGTCGACGAGCAGCTCTGCGTAATGGAAAGGCGACTGCTGTATTTTGTCACGCCTTTCGCTATTCTTACCCTCATTTTCGGCGTTGTGCTGATTTTTGCTTATGGTTCGGCCTGGTTTGCCGCCAGTGGCTGGATGCACACTAAACTGGTGCTGGTACTGTTGCTTTATATCTATCACGGCTACTGCTTTAAGCTGCTTAAAGACTTTAAAACCGGTAATAACCGCCGTAGCCATCGATTTTATCGTGTTTTTAACGAGCTCCCGGTACTGGCGCTGTTCGCGATCATAATTTTGGCCGTGGTTAAGCCTTATTAGATTCTCTTGTGCCGGATGATTTGCTATAGTGTGGGCCCAGTGACATTCTGCGGCAGAGGCGCACCTAAAGATGAATTTCACCGGCTCCAATATTCTTTCTGTAAACCAGTTCGATCGCGACAGTATTGATTATATTTTCTCCGTTGCTGACAAGATGCAACCTTATGCAAGGCGCAAAACACGCACCCGCGTTCTCGACGGCGCGATTCTCGGCAACCTGTTCTTTGAACCATCTACCCGTACCCGGGTCAGTTTTGGTACTGCGTTCAACCTGCTAGGGGGCGAAGTACGCGAAACCACCGGAATGGAAAGTTCTGCCATAGCCAAAGGTGAGTCGCTTTACGACACCGCCCGTGTGCTAAGCAGCTACAGTGACGTTATTGCTATGCGTCACCCGAAATCGGGGTCAGTGAGAGAGTTTGCCGAAGGCAGCAGGGTGCCTGTCATTAACGGCGGTGACGGAGCAAACGAGCACCCCACGCAGGCATTACTGGATCTTTACACCATTCAAAAAGAGCTGGCATATCATCAACAAAGCATTGATAACATGCACATTTGCATGATTGGCGATTTAAAATACGGACGTACAGTTCACTCGCTGTCGACGCTGCTATCAATGTACAAAAATATTAAGTTCACTTTAATTTCTCCACGTGAACTTTCTATGCCGGGCTCCGTATTAGATACGCTGGAAAACGCAGGTCACCGTGTCACTGTAACAGAAAAGGTCGACGGTATTGTCGACGCTGATATTGTCTATCAGACTCGCATTCAGCAAGAGCGTTTTGCCAGCCCGGAAGACGCTGATCAGTATCGCGGTAAGTTTCGTTTAAACCAGGATATATACACTAAGCACTACAAACCCAACACCGTCATCATGCACCCTCTGCCGCGAGATTCCCGCGCCGAGGCAAATGAACTGGATAATGACTTAAACCAAAACCCCAACCTGGCTATTTTCCGCCAGGCAGACAACGGCGTATTAATTCGTATGGCTCTGTTTGCATTAACACTTGGGGTCGTTGATCAAGTTGATAAACACCAATGTGAGGTCAACTGGTACAGCGAGAAAAGCCAACAGTAAAGAGGTAGTTACGACATGAGTCGCTCAGAAGAATTATACACTCAAGCACAAATCAGTATTCCTGGCGGCGTTAACTCGCCGGTTCGGGCTTTTAATGGCGTTGGTGGTACACCCATCTTCTTTGAGCGCGCTGAAGGCGCTTATATGTTCGATGCTGACGGCAAACGTTACATAGACTACGTTGGCTCCTGGGGACCTATGATTCTGGGCCACAACCATCCGGCAGTTTTAGAGGCGACTCTGCAAGCGGCCAAGCGAGGCTTAAGCTTCGGAACGCCGACAGAAGTTGAAATCACTATGGCGGAAACTATCCGCAAAATTGTACCTTCAATTGAAAAAGTACGTATGGTGAATTCTGGTACAGAAGCAACCATGACCGCTATTCGCCTGGCCCGAGGCTATACCGGCCGGGATAAAATTCTGAAGTTTGAAGGTAACTACCATGGTCACGCTGATTCATTGCTGGTTAAAGCCGGTTCAGGTGCTTTGACTCTGGGTGTACCTAATTCGCCCGGCATCCCGGAAGACTTTGCCAAACACACCCTAACTGTGAATTACAACGATATTGAATCAGTGAAAAAAGTTTTTGCTGAAATGGGTGACGAAATTGCCTGTATTATTGTTGAACCTGTCGCAGGAAACATGAACTGCATTCCTCCGGTTGAAGGCTTTCTGGAAGGTTTACGCAGCATTTGCGACGATCACGGTTCGGTATTAATTTTTGACGAAGTTATGACCGGTTTCCGTGTAGCACCTGGCGGGGCCCAGGAGCGTTACAACATAAAGCCTGACCTGACTACTTTGGGTAAAGTTATTGGCGGCGGTATGCCGGTTGGTGCCTTTGGCGGCAAAAAAGAAGTGATGGACTACATTGCCCCGGTCGGCCCTGTTTATCAGGCCGGTACGTTATCGGGTAACCCTGTTGCTATGGCTGCAGGCTTAGCGGCTTTACAACAATTATCAACACCAGGGTTATACGATCAGCTTTATCAGCGAGTTGACACTTTACTCAACGGACTACAAGAACGTGCTGACCGCGCCGGTGTTCCAATGACCACCAGCCGTGCCGGCTCCATGTTTGGTTTCTTCTTTACCGAAGAACCTGAAGTCACAACCTTTGCTCAGGCTACCCAGTGCAACATGGAACACTTCAAAACTTTCTATCACGCCATGTTAGAGCAAGGAGTGTATTTGGCACCGTCAGCCTTCGAAGGCGGCTTTATGTCTGCGGCACACAGTGAAGAAGATATTCAGCAGACCTTAGATGCCGCTGAAAAAGCTTTCGCTAAATTACTTTAGTATTAGCTGATTAACCACCGAACAAACGTTCCCACCAGTTTTTCTCGCGGATATTACCGTCACAGGTAATATCCTCGGGGAGCCTGACTTCCTCTGCCGGTAATTTACGACCATTATTACAATCCTCCGGAATTCTCTGTCCCGTAGTTGGGTGAAAATTCTGCATAAGCAAAGGTTCGGGTACGTCCAGCGCCATGCTCAACGGCGGCAGATACCCATAGAAGTCGGCGGCAACTTTCAGTGCTCCGCTGCTTCCCGTTAAACCAACGGGTTGGTTATCGTCCCTCCCTAACCAGACAGTCACAACTTGCTCTCCATCAACAGCCACAAACCAACTGTCACGGTAGTCATTCGTGGTGCCTGTTTTGCCACCAACAATCTGTCCGGCCAGTGCACTTTGAAGCCGGCTGGCGGTGCCTTCAGCGACCACGCCGTGCAGGCCATAACGCGTCAAATAGGAAACGCTTTGGCCAAATACCTTCTTCTGTTCAGGTGTCTGACGACGGTATAAGACCTCTCCCTGATGAGTGGTAATTGAGGAGACCGCTGTTAAAGGCTGGTAATGGCCATCGTTCATTAACGCGCTGTATATTCGCGCGACCGCCATAGGAGATAGCGAAGCAGAGCCCAGCGTCAATGATGGGTAGGCCTGTAACGGTGTTGTCACGCCTAACTCACGTAAGTACCGCACTAACTGGTCTATACCCACTTCCATACCAACCCTGACCGCGGGCAAGTTCCGCGACTGAACAAGCGCATCATAAAGCAGTAAGCTACCACTAAATTCTTCATCATAATTCAGCGGCTGCCATTCTTTGCCGTTCTTATCGGACAGGGTAACAGGCTCATCAGCCACCGGCGTATTTAAACCTATGTTGGAGTCCTGCATAGCAGCAGCATAAATAACTGGTTTCATTAAGGAGCCAATGGGTCTTAAGGCTAACAACGCGCGGTTATAACCTATTGCCTGACTCAAACGTCCCCCTGCCAGCGCAGTAACCGTCCCTCGACGATAGTCAGCTACCACCATAGCGCCTTCTAATTTCTCATCCTCGCCATCGGCCATCAGCTTTTTTGCCAAGGAACGTTGCACTGCGTTTTGAGTGTCTACCTGAAGGTGAGTAAAGATCTTTAATCCGGTGTCCTGCCAGTCTTCCGGTAAAACAATGCGTTTCATTTCACGCCGCACCAGATCCATATAGTGTGGGTATGGGTGCTCGACCAAACGTCGGCTTTCTTTAACATCGAGCTTTTGTTCAATAGCAGCAACAAAATTATCTTTACCGACTAAGTCATTCTCAAACATGACCTTAAGCACCGTGTCACGGCGCTCGCGAGCGCGCTCAGGGAAGCGCCTGGGGTCGTAATAGGAAGGTCCCTTTATCATCCCCACCATTAACGCAATTTCGCTCGGACTAAGCTCCTGAACCTGCTTACCAAAATAAAATTGACTGGCAAGTCCAATGCCATGAATGGCGTTGCTGCCATCCTGACCAAAATAAACCTCGTTCAGATAGGTTTCTAAAATTGTGTTTTTATCAAAGCGGTAATCAATCACCAGCGACATCATGGCTTCATGAAACTTACGCCATAGTGTTTGCTCTCTGGTCAGGTAGATATTTTTAACCAGTTGCTGAGTAAGTGTTGAGCCGCCCTGTACCGTTCTGCCTGCTTTAAGGTTAGCAACCAGTGCCCGCAGAATAGACCAGGGGGACACTCCCTGATGATGATAAAACTCCTGGTCTTCAACTTTCAGCAAAGTTTCAATGAGTAAGTTAGGAACCACCTCCAGACCAACTAACAAACGGTCCTCTTTACTCAACGTGCTAATACGCCCTATCAACTCAGGTTCCAGTCGTAAGCTTTCTAACTCCCGACCACTAGGCCAGCTTTTCAACGACTCAATACGCTCGCCCCGAAAGTTTACCTGCACTCGTTGAGCCATTTGCGGCCCGTCAGAAAAATCAAAAGGCCGACGGTGCACCATGACATTGCTTTCGCCGACCGAATAGTAACCTGACTGTTCAGTGTTAGTGTTGCGCTGGTAGCCCACCCGCTCCAGAATATCGACTAACCTTTGTAAACGCATAGGGTGATTTTTTTCTAGTGTCACCTCACCAGCATAAACCAACGCCGGAGCCTGATAGCGCTCATTATTAAAGTGACGGGATAAGCTGGCATCGAGGTAAATCGCGTAAAGACCAATTACAGCGATAAGTACCAAGCCTATCTTAAAGCTTGTCCATAACAGGTATTGAAACCACCGACTTTTAATCACTGCTGCTGCCTTTTGGTTTTAAACGTTGCGGTTGCATTCAATGGGTCTTCAGGCCACGGGTGCTTAGGATAACGGCCACGCATCTCTTTACGCACATCAGCGTAAGCGTTCTGCCAGAAGCTGGAAAGGTCATTGGTGCGCTGCAACAACCGGCCAGCCGGCGAAAGAAGATCAACGGTTACAACTTGTCGATTATCGATAATTTTGGGTGACTCAGAAACACCAAACATTTCCTGCAATTTGACCTCAACCCGGGGGGTGTCGTCCAGATAATTTATAAACACTTTACGTTCTGTCGGAGTGTGCCACCATTCAGGACAAGCCGAATTCAGGCGTTGCAGTTCTGAGTAGTCGAGAAAATAACATAAAGCCTCATAAGGGTCCCACTGTTGCAGCTGTTTCAAAGACCGAACGCTCGTCCAGTACGGTACAGCCCATTGTTCCAGGGTGCTCAGTAAGCCCTCTGTGGTCATGTCATAAGAGAGCAGTTCTCCACCAACTTGTTGTAGCCAGTGTATTCGTCGCTGTAGCTGCTGTGACCGCCTGCTCCAGTTCAGCCTGTCCAGGCCATTCTCTCGCAGCCACAAACAGAAAGCCTGAGCCCTTTGCTCGTCATTTACAGGGGCATTACTGACTTTCTCGCTCAGCACTATAGCGCCTAACTTTTCACGAGTTATCTGCCGCAGCTGTTGCTTTTCACCGAACCACTCGCTTGTCTGGCTAACTTGCGGTGCAATCCCGGCCTTTTTTAAAAGTGGCATGATGTCGTCAATTGGTAACAGGCAGCGACTGCGTCCCAGGTTACTTTGCTCATTGAAGGTCACGTCAAAAATAACGGCCCAGGACGGTTGCTTAAGGCGACTACTGTCACCAGTGACCCGTCCGCCACAGGCTAGTTGAAAGTCATCTCTGGTGGCATCAAACTTTGCCAACCGGTCGGGGTAACCCTGCAGCAAAGCTTCGCTAAGCCCGTCATCACCCATCTTTTCATGGCATCCGGACGAATCCGTGAGCCCAAAGTAATTAAGCCAATAGCGCCAGCGCTGCTGCCACAAAGCAAACTGATTACGCTGCTGGAAATGCGCCCGGGTTCGCTCCGCCACATCAACCGATTTAATACTGCTTTGCGGCTCTTCAATCGTTGCCAGAATACAAGCCATAGCCGCCTGCTGTTGTGCAGACAATTGTTTCGCAGCATTAGCCACCAGTAAGACTCTGGGATCGGAACCGCTAAGTTCGAGTTGTCGGGCTTTACCCGTTAACTGCCCATGCTCCAATAAACCAGTACTGGTTAAAAAGTCGATAGCAGCAGCGCAATGACCCGGTTCAGGCTGAGAAAACCAGGCCAGCTGCTTCACCTGAGTGCCCCAGCGCAAAACATCCAGCATTAAGGCCGATAAATCCTGTGTCGCTACATCCGGTGGGGCATACTCTGCAAAACCATGCTCATCGGAGCGCGACCACAAGCGAAAGCATTGGCCAGCCTGCTGACGACCCGCACGGCCAGCACGCTGTGTCGCTGATGCTTTCGCAATACGTTGAGTCACCAACTGACTTAAACCGTACTGAGGTAGATACTGAGCTCGACGCTCGCGACCACTGTCGACAACCACATCAATACCATCCAGCGTTAAGCTGGTTTCAGCAATATTGGTTGCCAGAATAATACGTTTTTCGTCCGTCGCCTTTAATACCTGCCGCTGTTGCTGCAGTGGGATACGACCATGGAGGGGTAGAATGAGTGTTCCCGGCTGGAGTCGTTGGCTCAATTCAGCTGCCACTTTTTGTATCTCATAGACACCGGGCAGGAAAACCAAAAGGCCTTTTTCAGCGACAGCAAAGGCCTCAACAACCACTTTGGGCAGTTCAGTCAGCCACTGGGTGACATGAGGCGGTGGACGGTAGTGGTATTCAACCGGATAACTGCGACCCTCGCTTCGCAGAACCTCAACTTTATCGCAGTAGTTTTCTAACCAGACCTTGAGGCTTTCTGCCGGTAAGGTCGCTGACATAATCAGCAGGTTTAAGTCCGGACGCAGTGGCAGGGCATCAATAACCAGCGCCAGACTTAAGTCACTGTGCAAATTGCGTTCGTGAAATTCATCGAAAATCAGGGTGCCAATGCCGCTAAGTTCAGGATCGTCCTGTAACCATCGCACCAACACGCCTTCCGTAATAATAAGCAACTGAGTTGCCTTACTGCGCTTACTGTCGCCGCGCACCGTGTAACCGACCTGCTCACCCACCGGTTCGCCCAACTGCTTAGCCAAATAATGAGCAATATTCAGCGCAGCAACACGCCGGGGCTGCAGCATGACAATAAGACCGTCATCGGCAACACCCTGCTGCAACAGAAATAGCGGAAGTTGTGTGGATTTACCGGCACCGGGCGGTGCCTCAATAACGACACGTGCTGCCGGAAAGGCTTTTGCCAGCTCCGGCAGTACGCTTTCAATTGGCAAGGTCATGCCAAATTAATCACCTTGTACGGTTGCTGCTATGGTACGCACACCGGCAGCGGTTGCACCTGTCGCCCACATAGAGGTCGCCGATTTTTGGTAAGCACCCGCTAAGTCAAAGTGCAGCCAACCCTTGCCTTTGTTCGGGGCAAAACGCAGTAAAAAGCCTGCAGCGTTACTTGCACCACCGGCACCACCACCTTTTTGTGGACGGCTGTTTGCCGTATCAGCAAAAGGCGACGGGCAGTTTTCACTGTGCCAAGGTGCCAGAGGCAAACGCCACAACAGCTCGTTTTCTTTATCGGCATTGGCCAGAGCTTTAGTAGCAGCAGGCTCATCTACACTAAATAACGCATTGTACTCATTACCGACCGCCATTTGCGCAGCGCCGGTCAGAGTTGCCGCATCAATAATCTGTTTCGCACCAAACTCGCCCGCGGCTTGTAAGCCATCGGCCAGCACCAATCGACCTTCTGCATCGGTATTCACAACTTCAACCGTCAGGCCGTTTTTATAGCGAATAATGTCGCCCAACTTGTAAGCACGGCCATCAATCATGTTTTCAGCGCAGCAGAGCAGCAGCTTCACGCGCTTATTCAGGCCGCGACGTATTGCCAGTGACAATGCGCCGGATACTGTGGCGGCGCCACCCATGTCGCACTTCATAGACAACATGCCTTCGCTGGGCTTAATGCTGTAACCACCACTGTCGTAGGTAATACCTTTACCAATAAGAGCTGTTTCAACCGGCGCGTTGTCATCACCGGTTGGGTTGTAATCCAACACCAGTAACCCCGGTGCGTGCTGACTGGCACGACCTACCGTGTAAATTCCCATCCAGCCGGCATCTTTCAGTGCTTCACCTTTTATAAATTCCGCACTGACTGCATCCGGTGCCAAGGCTTTAAAGTGATCGGTTACCCGCTTCGCTAAGCTTTCAGGGTAAATTTCTTCGGCTGACAAATTGGTCAGTTCGCGACTGAAGCGAGTCGCTTCACGCATGGCATTAAGCTCTTTTGCAGCGGGCTCATCGGTTTTATTCCAGATAACCTGATTGGTTGACAAAGTTGAGGTGAAACCTTGTGACAACGCCCACTGACGCTCCAGGTTCCAGTCACCGCCGGCAGCTTCAATAGTTACGGCTCCGGTGTTGTCCAGAGTCCGGCCTGCTTTCTGGATACGTCGCAAGTTTTCAGCTTCATCATCAACTAAGACGATTTGTGCTTTGTTTTCACCAAACACTAAATTCGATTTTGGGTTCCAATAACTTGCGGGGGCTTCCTGAGTTAAATAGATTGCGAGTGCGCTGGACATTCTGTACCTCTCCCGATAATTTGCTGTCTGTTTATACTTTAGAGTTATGAGGCCTCTGATGCAATTTAACAAGCCCCTGCGCCAGGGAGTTTTGCAAAAAAGGTACAAGCGCTTTCTGGCTGACATCGATTTTGGTCAGGGTGATATCACCACCGCGCATTGTCCTAACACTGGTGCTATGACGGGTTGTGCCCAGCCAGGCTTTAAAGCCTGGTGTAGTGTTTCCGACAACCCCAAACGTAAATACTCACTCACCTGGGAACTAGCTCAAAACAGCAAAGCCGAGATGATAGTGGTCAATACGCAACACGCCAATCGTATGGCTGGCGAATTATTACAGGCGAACCTTGTGCCTGAACTTAGCCAGTGGCAGGAGCTGAAGCCCGAACAGCGCTATGGCAGGGAAAAAAGTCGTATCGACTGGTGGGGAATAGATGCAAACCGTCAGGAATGTTTTATTGAAGTGAAAAGCGTCACCTTAGCCGATGATAAGTGCGGTTACTTCCCGGACGCCGTTAGCCAAAGGGCTCACAAACACCTCAATGAACTCATGCAAATGATCAGAGACGGTCATCGCGCCATACAACTTTATATGGTGATGCACCAGGGAATCGAATCGGTTACACCAGCAAAACATATTGATCCTAAGTACGCTGAACTCTGTAAACAAGCAGAGTCTGAAGGCGTCGAGTTCTACGCCGTGAAATGTGTTATCACGCCGCAGGAAATTAAACTGGAGAGACCAGTTCCCGTAACCCTTTGAAACTCAGCACAGTGGGGATTTTAAGCAATAAAATTGATGCTAATAACGTTGCCAATACCAATCCTTTCTGGTATACGTAGCGTCCTTTTTTTAAACGCACGCTTTTAAAGCACTCTTTAATAGAGAATGTAGGAGATCCATGATGCCTCAAGGCAAGGATAAGAAAACCCATGGCATCCTGGCGATGGCCGGCTTAGAGCCGTATCAGGAGAAACAGGGCGAAGAATACATGAACGATGCGCAGCGCTCGCATTTTCGTCGTATTCTGGAAGAATGGCGTCGTCAATTACGTCAGGAAGTTGATCGCACCGTGCATCACATGAAAGATGAAGCGGCGAACTTTCCTGATCCGGTAGACCGTGCTGCTCAGGAAGAAGAATTCAGTATCGAATTACGTACTCGTGACCGCGAACGTAAATTGATCAAGAAGATTGAAAAAACGTTACAGAAAATTGAAGAAGACGACTTTGGCTTTTGCGACTCTTGCGGCATTGAAATTGGTATTCGCCGTTTAGAAGCTCGCCCTACAGCTGACCAATGTGTCGACTGTAAGACGCTGGCTGAAATCAAAGAGAAACAAATGACCGGAGCCTAACGGCTCATGTATCGTGGCCGTTTTGCGCCGACACCTTCAGGGCCTTTGCATCTGGGTTCATTAGTTGCTGCCGTCGGTAGTTACTTAGATGCCAAAGCCCAACAGGGAGAATGGTTGGTTCGTATCGAAGATGTCGATAAACCAAGAGCGATTCCCGGAGCGGCCGATACCATTTTAACGCAGCTGGAGTCCCATGGTTTAGAATGGGACGGCTCCGTTTTGTACCAAAGCCAGCGTGACTCAACTTATCAATCTCAGTTAGATCAGTTACAAAAAGCTGAACTTCTCTACCAGTGTGACTGCAGTCGCCAGGCTATTCGGGCTCGTAATGACCATTACGATGGATACTGCAGAAACCGTCAACCACGTACACCGCCTTATGCTCTGCGCTTTATAAATAACGCCCCCATAACTGAGTTTAATGACCGAGCCCAAGGCTTACTTTCTGACCACTCGCCTTCTGTTAGCGAAGATTTCGTGTTGAAACGTCGGGATGGTTTGTATGCTTACCAGCTGGCCGTTGTGGTTGATGATATTGAGCAAGGGGTTACCGACATTGTCAGGGGGAGTGACTTAATCACACCCAGCTATTGGCAGCTCACTTTATGGCAATACTTGACCGGTAAGCAGCCCAGAATGATGCATTTGCCTCTGGTAACTAATGACAAGGGTCTGAAGCTGAGTAAGCAAAATCATGCGCCCTCAATCGAGTCACGCTATGCCAGCAATAACCTGCTGACGGCACTCGACTATTTGGGGATTCAGCTTGAGCCAGAGTTGCATACAGGCTCAGTGAACGACATTTTGCAGGAGGCGCTGCAAAGTTGGCGCAAAAAGTGGCATATCCTTGGTTGTTAACGGTACAATATCCAAACAGCTACTAACTCTGAATAAAAAAATGGTAAGGGAGAACCACCATTATTAAGCGAATTAAAGCACTGGCAAAGCGCGCCTTTTCCAGTAAAGCGGCGGAGCAGGACTCCAGCCGTTTACCCAAATTACAAATTATCTCCAGGGATAAACACCCCGTATCTCGTAACGATATCAGTAAGAACGCCATAAAGGTTCTTTACCGCCTGCACAACAGCGGTTTTGAAGCCTATCTTGTTGGCGGCTGTATCCGCGACATCCTGCTCGGCCTGGAGCCAAAAGATTTTGACGTTACCACTAATGCCACACCTGAGCAGATAAAGTCTTTGTTTCGCAACTGTCGCTTAATTGGGCGTCGGTTTCGTCTGGCTCATGTGGTGTTCGGGCGTGAGGTCATAGAAGTTGCAACTTTTCGTGGCCATCATGGCGACAGCCCTCAGGAAGAAAATAAAAAGAACCGGACAGCGGATCAAGATGAGCACGGTCAGTTGGTGCGCGACAACGTTTACGGCACTATAGAAGAAGACGCGGAACGTCGTGACTTTACTGCCAACGCGCTCTATTACAATATTGCCGATTTCGCAATTTACGATTTTGCTAACGGCGTTAGTGACATTAATGCCGGTATATTACGCATGATTGGCGACCCGGAAGTACGTTACCGGGAAGACCCGGTACGAATGCTTCGCGCGGTTCGCTTTGCCACCAAGCTCAATATGCAAATGGATAACTCTGTCAGCGGTCCGCTAAAAGAGCTTGCCCCCTTGTTGATTAACATTCCTCCGGCTCGTTTATTTGACGAATTTCTGAAGATGTTCATGTCGGGTAAGGCGGAAGCAAACTTTCTTATGATGGTGGAGTTTGGCCTGTTCCAACAGCTCTTCCCAATGCTGAAAGATTATTTAGCCGATGAGCAGGCCGCACCTTACCAAATGATGCTTAAAGCCTTTAGAGACACCGACAAGCGTATTGCCGAAGAGCAACGCGTAACGCCCGCATATTTAATTGCGGTGCTCTTATGGTGGCCGCTGCAGGCTCGTCGTGAACAACTTGAAAACGAAGGCGGTCTGCCGCCAATGGATGCCCTCAATGTTGCAGCGGCTGACGTTATTCACAGACAGTCACAGCGCGTATCACTGCCTAAGCGTTTTAGCCTGCCAGCGCGAGATATCTGGCAGTTACAGCGCCGGCTGAATGTAACTAAAGGCGTTCGTGCCATGAAGGTGCTGGAGCACAAGCGCTTCCGCGCTGCTTACGACTTTCTTTTACTGCGTTCATTTGCCGAAAGCGGTGACAAAAAACTGTCTGAACTTGCGGCCCACTGGAGCAAAGCTCAGGACAACCCGGCTCAACTAAAAGCTTCAAAGCCAGGCCCCGGAAGCGGCCGCCGCAAACCACGCAGACGCCGTGGACCGCGCCGTAAACCTCAGGAAAATAAAGGCAATGACGCCACATAAGGCCTTTATTGCACTAGGGAGTAATCTGGGCCAGCCGACAGACAACCTTCTGTCGGCATTACAGGCTCTGAGCGAGGACTCACGCTGGCAGTTATTAGCCTACTCGTCTCTTTACGGTAGCAAGCCAATGGGCCCTCAGGATCAGCCAGACTACGTTAATGCCGTTTGCTCGGTGGCGACAGAATTAACAGCAGCCGAGCTTCTTCAGGCCTTGCACGATATTGAAGATGCATTTGGTCGCAAACGAGTGAGACACTGGGGAGAACGCACGCTGGATCTTGATTTGCTTCTGTTTGGTGAGCAACAGCATCATTCCAAGCAATTGAAAGTGCCCCACCCAGGCTTATACGAACGTAACTTTGTTCTTTTCCCTTTAGCCGAAATAGCGCCGGACAGGATTCTTCCGAACGGAAATACCGTTAAGCAACAGGCAGAGGCACTTACCGAAGACGGCTTAGACGTGATAATCTGTTCGTCTGACATAATAATCTAATACTGCTGAAGGTGCGTTATGGCAACAACCAAAACCAGCATTGCAACGTTACAGAAAATGAAAAAAGAAGGGACCAAGATAAGCTCCCTGACTGCATACGATTCAAGCTTTGCCAAACTTATGACCGAACAGGGCGTGGACTTTATTCTGGTCGGTGACTCCCTGGGTAATGTCGTACAGGGCCGGGATTCAACTGTACCGGTTACCACCGACGATATGGTCTACCATACGCAGTGCGTTCGTCGTGGCGCCAGCGACGCCTTTGTTATAGCCGATATGCCTTTCATGACTTACAGCACCCCCGAGCAAGCCTACGAGGTTGCCGGCCGCTTAATGCAGGCCGGCGCAAATATGGTTAAGTTAGAAGGCGGACAGTGGTTAGTCGAGACCATTGAAGGCTTAAAAACTCGCGGCATTCCCGTCTGCGCACATCTGGGATTATTGCCACAGTCGGTGAATGTTCTGGGTGGCTATAAAGTGCAGGGTAAAGAGCAACAGCAAGCTGACGATACGCTCAATCAGGCACTATTGCTTGAAAAAGCGGGGGCTCAGTTGCTTGTTCTGGAGTGCGTTCCGGCTTCACTTGGTAAGCGCATTACTGAGCAGTTATCCATTCCAACCATTGGTATTGGTGCAGGTGCCGATACCGACGGGCAAATTCTGGTAATGCACGACATGCTGGGCATGAACAGCGACTATTTGCCTAAGTTCGCTAAAGACTTCTTAGGCCAGGGCGGCTCTCTTGCCGATGCCTTTCGCTCATTTGCAGAGCAGGTGCGGTCAGGCGAATTCCCAACTTCAGAGCACAGCTATAAATGAGAGTACTAAAGTCACTGGCTGAGCTTCGGAAGTGGCGCCAGCAACAATCAGAAGTTGCTCTGGTACCGACCATGGGTAACTTACACGATGGACACCTGCATCTGGTAAAAACAGCGTTGGAGCGTTGCGATAACGTTGTCGTTAGTATTTTTGTGAACCCTATGCAATTTGGAGCAAACGAAGATCTCGACAGCTATCCGCGCACTTTAGAAGCCGACTGCCAGGCATTGGATGCCCTTGGCGTTTCTGCCGTATTTACGCCACAGGTCAGTGACGTATACCCCAGAGGCCTGGACAAACAGACCCGTATTGAAGTACCGGGTATTAGTGACATTTTGTGCGGAGCCAGTCGCCCGGGGCATTTCACCGGAGTCGCGACCATTGTCTGCAAACTCTTTAATATGGTACAGCCGCAGTTAGCCGTATTTGGCGAAAAAGACTATCAGCAGTTACAGGTCATTCGTTTAATGACACAGGACTTAAGCTTACCCGTTGAAGTTCTGGGCGCACCAACTCAGCGCGAAACCAGTGGCTTAGCGATGAGCTCGCGCAACGGTTATTTATCACCTGAACAAAAGCAACAAGCGGCCGCACTTTACCGGACTCTTCAAAAAACCAAAGTTGAACTGGGTGTAAGCACTAACTTTTCTGAACTGGAAAAAGCAGCCGAAGAAGATTTAAACAAAGCAGGCTTTGTACCTGACTACTTTAGTATTCGTAATGCAAAAGACTTGCAGGAAGCGACCACCGAGGACCCTGAGTGGGTGATCCTGGCAGCCGCCTTTATGGGGAAAACGCGCCTGATTGACAACCTAAGGGTTTCCAACACCAGTACTAACTAAGCATACCGAGTTCACGCATTTCGGTATGCAGTGCGCCCCGCAAACTGGTCGCTTTTGAGGCAATTTGACGCTGCTCATTCAAAACTTCCTGCAGCATTTCATCCGTTGTTAATGGGTTAGCCAGAACCACACGAAACACCACTGTCGGCTCATGGTGATATTGGCCTGGCGTTAGCTTTGTACGCGACACAAAAGATTGGCCACTTTCCCGCTGACGCTTTTGAATATAGCGGGTCAGGGCATTCAAATGAGGGGTCAGTCGCGCCAACTGCTCAGGCGTTGCTTTTTCCAGAGCAGCTTTCACTTTAGCCGGAACAAAACGGTACGTTAAAATACAAAGCTCCGGCTCTGTAATCACTTCAAAATCGTCCTGCTCTGCAATGAGCTTTGAGAAATAACGCGCTTTATCAATGCTGTTATTAATCAGTAATTCATAACCCCGGCGCCCAATAACGTGCATAGCCGAAAATACCATCATGGCCATACCCGCTCTCGAACCTTCCATTGAATGCGAACCCAAATCCTTAGAGCCCTGACGAATAATGTATTCCGCATGGTGTTCTATAGATTTGACCAAAGACGGGCTCTTAAACAACACCAAACCCGCACCCATAGGCACATACATTTGTTTGTGAGCATCAATAGTGACACTGTCGGCCCGTTCAATACCCGCCAGTAACGGACGATGCTGTTCAGACAATAACGTTGCCCCGCCCCAGGCAGCATCAACATGAAAGTGAGCATCCACTTCTTCCGCAACTGTTGCCATATCGTCCAGCGGATCAATGTGCCCCGTTTCCGTTGTACCTGCAACACCAACCAGCGCCAGCACCTTGCCGCCCTCTTTTGCAATCTGTTCACAGGTCTTACGCAACTCATCAATACGAATGCGGTTATCACTGTCCGTCGCCACTGAGACTAAATTCCTACGACCAATACCCAGTACATCAGCTGCTTTGCTCAGCGAATAGTGCCCTCGCTCAGACACCACCACCGTTAGCTTAGAGTAGCCATAATGCTGAAGACCGGCAGCCAGGCCATCGGCTGCAATACCGGCAAAGTCACCGTCGGCCTGCAATAACCGGTTACGGGCTACCCAAAGCGCCGTCATATTGGCGATGGTTCCACCCGAACAAAACGCCCCTAAAGAATGCTGAGCACTGTGCATCCAGCGGTTATAGAACGGTGCATCCTGTTGATACACCAAATGATGCAGCATGCCGATAACGTTACGCTCTAAAGGCGTAAAGGCCTTGGAGGTTTCAATTTTCACCAGATTCTGATTGAGCCCGACCATCAGTTTGGCCAATGGCAAAAGGAAATACGGCAGGGCCGATGTCATGTGACCAATAAAGCGAGGCGATGCTGTATGCACAGAATGTGCAACCAACTTATCCAGCAGAAACTCGGTATGGTCAGAAACAAACTGAGGCTCTTCCGGGATCTGTGATTTATCGAAGTCCCTTTCAATTTCCTGCAACGGCTTCTCACGGGCGACAATGTGCTCACCCAGAAACCCCATCAGGTTTTCTGAAAGGTGCTTTTCGATTTTACCCAGCGTCGAGTCCGGTGCCTCTGGTATGGTAAATATACGATACAGAGATTCCTGGCTGACTTCCGCTATGTCATTTTTGGGGCTCAATCAAGACTCCTTAGATAGGTTCGCATGCAGTTGCCATAACGCCTGGCCGCTGTTTTTATATTTACGTTCAAACGGTGTTATCGGGTCTGCGTTGTCTGCCAATAACGAAATATCGGCATGGTACCCGCTCACCTTAAGTGCCTGAGCCACTTCAAGCAAGTACAGGCTCCAGTTTGAACGCATCTGCAGTTGACCACCCAGCGCAACAACGTCTTTCCATACTGGACTGCCGTGCCAGCGACGCGATAAGTGAGCAGATTTAGGCCAGGGGTTGGGATATAAAATGCAATGCTGCTGTGGCTGCCAATTTGCCTGGTTAGCCAGTCGCCAGAAGTCATTCAAGTCAGCCCGCACAACCCAGTAGCGCTGACCATTCTCGCCGCTCTGGTAGTGGCTGTGCCGTTCTACCCGGTGCGCCGATTTATCGACACCAATAACCATTGCGTGAGGATTAAGCTCTGCCAGTTTCGCGGTGCTTTCTCCAACACCACAGCAGGAGTCAAGAATAATTGGCCCGCCCCAGCTTTCAACTTGTGCGTTAATTTCATCAAACGCCTGCTGGTTATGCGTCTGAATCGGCTTCAGAAACTCGCTTTGCAAATGACGACGAACCACCGCTTCGGTATCTTCGTGCGGCCCGTTTTGATTCGTCGTAACCGGTCTTGCCTGCTGCATCAGGAGCGAATTCCTATGCCTTTATCCAGAATATAATAAGCCGCCGCGAAAAACAGAATATTAAAACCAACTAAGACTCCTATAGCCAGGCCAATGCTCACATCAGACTGTCCTAAAAAGCCGTAACGGAAACCGTTAACCATATAAAGAACAGGGTTTGCCATAGAAACCTTTTGCCAAAACTCAGGTAGCAAGCTGACTGAGTAAAACACCCCGCCTAAATAGGTAAGAGGCGTTAAAACGAACGTTGGCACAATAGAAATATCGTCAAAAGTCTTACCGTAAACCGCATTAATTAGTCCGCCGAGACAGAATAAGGTCGAGGTTAAGACTACGGTTAAGATGACATAACCAATATGGGCAATCTGGATATCGGCAAATAAGAAGGATACGCAGGTGACAATAACAGCAACAATCATCGCCCTTGCCATACCACCGCCGACATAACCGGCAATAATAACGGCAGTAGGTACCGGCGACACTAGCATTTCTTCAATGTTGCGCTGAAATTTAGCACTAAAGAATGACGATGCGACATTAGAATAGGAGTTAGTAATGACTGACATCATGATAAGCCCGGGCACAATAAACTCCATATAACCCACGCCACTCATGTCACCAATTCGTTCACCCACAATGCTACCGAAAATGACAAAATACAGAGTCATAGTGATAGCAGGCGGTACCAGAGTTTGTATCCAAATACGGAGAAAACGGGTGCACTCTTTTATCCAGATGGTTTTTAACGCGATAAAGTTAGCGGCGGAATGACTCATTTCGCGGCCTCCTGCTGACGCCCTTGTTCTACCATAGACACAAACAGCTCCTCTAAACGGTTCGCTTTATTACGCATCGATAAGACTTTTACCTTTTGTGCTGAAAGCTGCTCGAATACTGCATTCAGTCCGGCATCCTTATCTACCTCAACTTCTAGCGTGTGTTCGTCTTTCCAGAGGTGGTTGAAGTTTTTAATCTCAGCGCCGTTATGGCCAGGGGCCAGGTCCAGCACAAAGGTCTCCCGACTTAACTGCGCCAGCAAACGCTTCATTGAGGTGTCTTCAATAATACGACCACTATCAATGATGCCTATATTACGACACAGAGTTTCCGCCTCTTCTAAATAATGCGTGGTCAAAATGATGGTAATGCCTTGTTGATTTATTTTTGTCAGGTAGTCCCACATTGAACGTCTAAGCTCAATATCGACACCCGCTGTCGGCTCATCAAGAATCAACAGTTTCGGTTCGTGCAATAACGCCCGGGCAATCATAAGGCGTCGCTTCATACCACCGGAAAGCGACCGCGATGGTTCATTACGCTTATCCCACAACCCAAGTTGTTTAAGGTATTTCTCTGAGCGTTCTTTCGCTAGCGAACGAGGCACACCGTAATAGCCCGCTTGATTCACCACTATCTGATGCACTGTTTCAAATTGGTTGAAGTTAAACTCCTGAGGTACCAGGCCAATTTGACGTTTTAAGTCAGTAAGTTGTGTATCCAGGTCATAACCAAATACCTTTACCTTGCCTGACGTCTTATTAACCAGCGAAGAAATAATACCAATAGTGGTCGACTTGCCGGCACCATTAGGACCTAGCAGAGCATAGAAATCGCCCTCTTCGACCACCAAATTAATACCTTTCAGGGCTTCAAAGCCACCGCGGTATGTTTTGCGTAAGTCTTCAATTTCTAAAGCTTTCATAAACCTCTTTATGACTCCTTTCCATAGCCCCAGCGGCTAACTAAACGCTGCTCAAGGCCCAGGTGGTCTAAAATTCTGGCCACCATAAAATCAATTAAATCATCAATACTTTCGGGTTGATGATAAAAGCCAGGCGCTGCCGGCATTATGGTCACGCCCTGCTGACTGAGTTGCAGCATATTCTGTAAATGAATAGTTGAAAGCGGCGACTCTCTCGGCACCAAAATAAGTTGCCCGCGCTCTTTCATTACGACATCGGCAGCTCGCTCGATCAGCGTATTGCTACTGCCATGGGCAATGGCTGACAAAGTACTGGTTGAACAGGGACAAACCACCATTTTAGCCGGTGCCGCTGAACCAGATGCGACCGGCGAAAACCACTCTTCTTTGCCGTAGACTTTGAGCTTTTCAGCATCTACCGAAAAGTGCTCACACAGCATAGCCGCTGCTTTCTCAGGGGCTGCCGGAATTTGCATATTCTGCTCTGTGGCCAGCACTACTCGCGCGGCACTTGAGATCAACAACAGTACCTGTTGATCTTGATCAAGCAGGCATTGTAGCAAACGCAGGACATAAGGGGCACCCGAGGCACCGGTTATCGCAACAGTGATTCTATTGTCGTTTTTCATGACTCGGCTCCTGTGTCATCCAGTTCTTGCAGCGCTTTAAGAAAGCGTTGATGCAAGCCATCGAAACTGCCGTTACTCATAATCAGTACAGAGTCCCCCGCATGCGCTTCAGTCAACAACCCTGCCAGCAAATCATCTGTAGATTCAAACACATGAGCATTCGGCATTTTTTCAGCTAAGCGCCACTTCAGCCCTTCTGGCTGCAGTACAAATATGTCGTCGGCATCGGCTAACGAATCAGCCAGAGTATCGCTGTGAACCCCCATTTTCATGGTATTTGATCTGGGCTCCAGTACGGCAATAATGCGGCTCTTTGGTTGATGCTGTCGCAAGCCAGATACGGTTGTTTTGATTGCACTGGGGTGATGGGCAAAATCATCAAAAACCTTTATACCGCCGTATTCACCCAATAACTCCATGCGCCGTTTCGGGCTTTTAAATAAGGCAAGAGCCTGTGCGCTTTGCTCTGCTTTAATACCAACATGAGCTGCAGCAATAATAGCCATCATGGCGTTATTTACATTATGGGTCCCCAGGATGTTCCAGTTAACCCGTGCGATACACTTGCCCTGATAATGTACTTCAAACTCAGTCCCATCAGCTTTAAGCAGTTTAGCCTGCCATTCGCCTTGCTCTCCGACACGTACGACCGGGCTCCAGCAACCTTGCTCAATGACCGCTTCCAGAGCGGCATCATCGCTGGGTAAAATCACCTGTCCGGTATCGGGAACCACCCGCAGTAAATGCGCAAATTGTCGCTGAATAGAAGCTAAGTCAGGGAAGATATCCGCATGATCGAACTCAAGGTTATTCAGAATCAAAGTATCCGGAGCGTAATGAACAAATTTAGAACGCTTATCGAAGAAGGCCGTATCGTACTCGTCCGCTTCAATGACAAAAAAGTTGGAATCGGTTAGGCGTGCACTCACAGGGAAATTCCCCGGTACGCCACCAATCATAAAACCGGGTTCAAAGCCGTTCTCTTGTAAAACCCAGCTCAGCATACTGGCTGTCGTGGTTTTTCCATGAGTGCCGGCAACCGCCAGCACCCAGCGTTGAGTCAACACATTATCGTGCAGCCACTGCGCACCAGAAACGTAGGGAATGCGCTCGCGTAGGACTGCTTCTACTTCATCGTTACCGCGGCTTAGCGCGTTACCAATAATCACCATATCGGGGCGCGGCTTTAAGTTGTTCTGCGAATACCCCTGCATTAATTCAATGCCGAGATTTTCCAGTTGCGTACTCATAGGCGGATAGACTTGAGCGTCAGACCCGGTAACACGGTGTCCCAATTGCTGCGCTATAGCGGCGACGCCCCCCATGAAAGTACCGCAAATCCCGACGATATGAATGTGCATGCGTTATCCAAACCCGTTCGTTTAAAAAATATCGAAAGTGTACCACCGTCGTCGCTGACAAGCAGGATTTTTACCAAAAAATAAGGTATCATTTGCGCTCTCTGAACATACATTTGTAAGCATCCAACAACCAGAGCTGCAGGAACTTTCATGAAACGTTTATTACCAACACTGAGAGCGGATCAAACCAGCGAGTCGCTTATCTCTGTTATTAACACCATTCAAATTGCGGCCAAGGAAATCTCTTTCCGTCTGCACCAGGGCGCATTAGCCGGTGTATTAGGCTCAACACTGGATGAAAACATTCAGGGCGAGACACAGAAAAAACTCGATGTTGTTGCAAATCAACTGTTAAAAACTCTGTTGCTGGAATCACCTAACGTACATGCCATTGCTTCTGAAGAAGAAGACTCCATTGTCGAAAGCCCAAATTCAGGACACTATTTGGTTGCCTTTGACCCGTTGGATGGCAGTTCTAACATCGATATAAATGGTGGTGTTGGTACCATTTTTTCTATTCTGCGCAAGCCCGAAGGCGAAGAAACCAGCGAGAACATGTTTTTGCAGCCCGGCAAAGCTCAGGTAGCAGCAGGCTATGTTTTGTATGGACCGGCGACCATGTTGGTTATGACCACAGGCAAAGCAGTGCGCATTTACACTCTGGATCAAACCGTTGGTGAGTTTTTACTGACCCACGAAAAAGCAGAAATTCCGAAAGACACCAAAGAGTTCGCGATTAATATGTCGAACCGCCGTCACTGGGCCGATCCTATTCGCGCCTATATTACTGATTTACTCGACGGTGAAGAAGGTCCTCGCGGCAAGAATTTTAATATGCGCTGGAACGCCGCTATGGTCTCCGACGTACACCGTGTGATTTCACGCGGCGGATTGTTCACTTACCCCTGGGATGCCCGTAACCCCGACAAACCTTTTAAACTGCGCCTTTTATATGAAGTTGCACCAATGTCTATGCTGGTTGAAAAAGCCGGCGGTAAAGCGACTGACGGTTATCGTCGTTTAATGGAGATTGTGCCGGAACATATTCACCAACGGGTATCCGTGGTTATGGGGTCCGCAAACGAAGTGGATATGTGTATGGAGTACCACAGTAAGCACCCAAAACCTTATTAGACTGATATCGATATTGCGTGAAAAGGTCCAACCGTTATAATCGCGCAGTAACTTTTATTTTATACATACAGCAGGAAGTACTATGAGCTTAGGAAACGTCACCGCAGGCGCCAATATGCCTGAAGAAGTTAACGTTATTATCGAGATCCCGGCAAACGCTGACCCGATCAAATACGAAGTCGATAAAGACACTGGTACACTTTGGGTTGACCGCTTTATGTCGACACCCATGTTCTATCCGGCGAACTACGGTTTCGTTAACGAAACCTTGTCATTAGATGGCGACCCGGTTGATGTGTTAGTACCTACTCCATACCCTCTGCAGGCAGGTTCTGTCATCAAATGCCGTCCAGTTGGCGTATTGAAAATGACGGACGAGTCTGGTGAAGACGCAAAAGTCATTGCTGTTCCGGTGAGTAAACTGACCAAAGAATACGACCACATCAACGACATTGATGACTTGCCAGAGCTGCTTAAAGCACAAATTACTCACTTCTTTGAGCGTTACAAAGAGCTTGAAAAAGGCAAGTGGGTTAAAGTTGACGGCTGGGCTGACGCAGCTGCCGCAAAAGAAGAAATTGTGTCTTCTTTTGAGCGCGCAAAAAAATCTTAATTTAGAGTGAACCATAGCACCGACATAGTGCATGCTGTCAGCATAGAAAAGTTACTCTTTTCATGGTCTGGACAACAGCCCATCCTGGATATTCCTGCCTGGCAGATAAAACAAGGTGAGACGGTGCTGCTGCGCGGCCCAAGCGGTAGTGGTAAATCAACACTGCTATCGCTGTTGGCCGGCATTAATACCCCACAAAGTGGCTCTTTAAATCTATTTGAAACCGCTTTTTCCAGTTTGTCCGGCAGACAGCGTGACCGTTATCGTGCCGACAACATTGGCTATATTTTTCAGCAATTCAATTTGCTGCCCTATTTATCGGCTCTAGATAATGCGCTGCTCGCCTGTCAATTTTCCAAAAAAAGGCGGCAACGTATCGCAGAACAAGGCAGCTCTGCTGAAGCGACAGCAACTGAGATGCTGCAGCGCTTAGGGTTAAATTCCGCACAAATTGAGCAACCGGCTCATACTCTGAGTGTTGGTCAGCAGCAACGTGTTGCCGCGGCACGTGCCTTGTTGGGTGCCCCTAAGCTTCTTATAGCGGATGAACCAACCTCTGCACTCGATGCCGAGCATCGGGATACGTTTATTCAATTGTTGCTTGAGCTCAGTAGCCAAAATAACACCACTGTTATTTTTGTCACTCATGACGCTGCATTGTCATCCTATTTTGATAAGCATGTTGAGCTTAATGAGCTCAATCAGGCAGGAGCTCAACCATGATCCGCCTGGCTATAAAAAGCTTAATGAACAGGCGAGCGAGTGTTCTGCTGACTGTTATCGCTATTGCCGTCAGCGTTACCTTACTGCTAGCTGTAGAACGGGTTCGCGAACAGGTGCAAAGTCATTTTGCTAATACGGTTTCTGGCACTGACTTAATAATTGGCGCCCGAACCGGGCAGACACAATTACTGCTGTCTTCAGTCTTCCATATTGGCAGCATGACCAACAATATGAGCTGGGAAAGCTTTGAAGATATTCGTGAACGCCCCGAAGTCAGTTGGGCAATACCCATGTCATTAGGTGACAGCGTTCAGGGCTTGCCCGTTGTCGCAACAACCAATGCCTACTTTGAGCATTTTAAGTACGGCAACAAGCAGGCTCTGGAGTTTTCTCAAGGTAGTGCTTTTGCTTCAGATGAGGAAGTCGTACTAGGAGCCGATGCCGCCGAGAAGCTCTCTAAAAGCATGGGTGACGACATTATTATTGCTCATGGCAGCGGTGGCATTAGCTTCAGCGAACATGACCAGCATCCGCTGATTGTCACTGGTGTCCTGCAACGAACAGGAACTCCGGTTGATCAGGCTGTGTTCGTTACATTACACAGCCTTGAAATGATTCACAGCGGTGAGCATGAGCATTCTGGTCACAATCACCACAATGAAGCCCCGGCAGACAGCATCAGCGCGGCCCTGCTTGGCTTAAAGGCAAAACCACTGGCTTTGCGCTTGCAGCGTCAGATAAATACTTATGAGAAAGAGCCCTTAACCGCTCTTTTACCGGGTATGACCTTGCAGGAGCTATGGAAAACGCTGCGCGTCTTTGAGCAGGCTTTAACAGCAATATCGGCAATGGTTGTACTCATAGGTTTATTGGGCATGCTGACAATTATGTTGGCCAGCTTAAGGGAACGCCGACGCGAAATGGCTGTCCTAAGAGCAGTTGGAGCTGGCCCTGGAACCATATTCGGCCTGTTGCTCAGTGAGGCTCTGCTATTAACTGTAGTTGGTGCTTTTTCCGGCTTACTTCTGCTATATGGTCTGCAGTGGTCATTAGCCGGCGTTATTCAGTCTCAGACAGGACTAATACTCAGCACCACCTGGCCTGGCGCTAGTGAATGGTGGCGTATGGCACTCGTGATTATTGTCGGCTTTATGTTAAGTTTAATTCCGGCCTGGCGAGCTTATCGCCAATCTCTTGCAGACGGACTTACGGTGAAAATATGAAGAAGTTATTAGCGGTTGTATTATTAATGCTAACTTTTCCCGCATTTGCGGCTGCGGAAAAAATTGGCTGGAAAGATTTAATTCCCGAAGGTTTTACACCGCCTCCGGTTAAGCCTCAATCATATTATGATGCTAACCCTGAAGAAGATCGGCAGACTAACCTGGACGCCCCGGTAGTCGAGTCACTGAACGGAAAGAAAGTCCGTATTCCCGGGTATGTTGTTCAACTAGAAGGGGATGCTGATAAGGTCACTGAGTTTCTGTTGGTTCCTTATTTTGGTGCCTGCATTCATGTGCCACCACCACCTCCCAATCAAATTATCCATGTTGAGTATGAAGAAGGTGTTCCGTATGAGAACACTTATGATGCCGTCTGGATAGAAGGCACCATAAAGGTTGAACGCAAAGAAGGTGATCTTGCTGTTGTCGGCTATCAAATGGATGCCGATAGCGTTGAAGTTTACAACTAAGAGTAACTCATTTGCTTTTGCAGCAAGCTTATTAATTGATCCGCGGGTATAGGTTTGGCAAAGAAATAACCTTGCCCCTCGGCGCATTCTAATCCTAAAAAGTAATCGAGCTGACTCTGTTCTTCAATTCCTTCAGCTAAAACATTCAAGCCCAAACGACCGGCCATATCGACAATAGTTTCGATGATGATTTGTCCACTCGCCTGATCGGAGTTGTTTACAAAGGTTTTATCTATCTTAATTCGGTCAAGCGGCAGCTTCTGAAGATAGCTTAGCGACGAAAAGCCAACGCCGAAGTCGTCAATGGCAACTTTTATACCTTGCTGCTTTAATCGTCTTAAAATATCAGCTACCAGATCAGGATCTTCCATAACGATACTTTCAGTAATTTCTAATTCAATTCGTTCCGGATTAATTCCCCATTGTTCAATTTGTTTTTCAACAAGTTCGGGGAAGTCGCGTTTACGAAACTGAGGTACCGATACGTTAACAGCAACTCTTAACTGTGGCAGACCAATTTCATCAAATGCATTTATTTGCCGGCACGCCTCTTCAATAACCCAGGAGCCAATTTCAACAATAAGCCCAGAATATTCAGCAAGAGGAATAAATTCAGCCGGCGAAATAAACGAGCCGTCACTTTGAGGCCAGCGTAATAGCGCTTCCACCCCTATGACTTTTTGGGTTGTTAATTCCACCTGGGGCTGATACCAAACTTCCAGTTTTCTGTTAGCAAAATCCGCACGTAATCGGCGTACCAGATGAAGTCTGCGTTGGGTATCTTGCTCCATCGAGGGTTGGTAGTAGTTATAACGGTCAAAAGAGTTATTCTTCGCATTTTTTAAGGCGATATAAACTTGCTTCAATAGCCCTTTGCCATTAACTCTTTCCGGGTTAGCTCCCGATGCAAAGCCACAGGTAACGCGCAGTGGGATGTAATGCTCGCCAGCTCTAAAAGGTAAAGAAAAAAGCTCATTAAAAGCATTAGGAGTGACAATATCTGTCGGACCAAAAATGCCAAATACATCGGCAGCAATACGGGAAACAAATACATTACTGCCGAGTTGATCAGTAAGACGCAAAGCTACTGAGCGAAGAAGCAAATTTCCTACATCCTGACCCAAGCCATCATTTACGTCAGAAAAGTGGTCAATATCGATAACTGCGACCATTTTATCTTTGTCGGGTTTCTCCGACAAAGCCTGAAGGTTTCTTGTAAACTCAGCCCGATTAGGAATACCCGTTAGCGGATCAAGGTATGCGGCAGTTTGTAACTCTTCAAACAAGTTGGCATTTTCAAAGCCAACAGCGATATTAGCGAGGAAGACTTCCAGTAACTCTTGATCGTATTCCGCTACAATGTTTTTTGTTTCTATATAGGCTGCGGCTTGATGCACCTGTCCATCAATGAAGAAAACGGTAGCATCCTCAGTATGAATATGACGTTGTTCATTCAGACACTGCCTGACGCTTTTCTCAATTTCGCTTGAGTTCAGCGTTGATAAGCTCTTATTAATACTGTCTGCAAAGTGTCCTGCGGCTCCTAACACTAAAATTTCGTTATCTTTATGGGGGGCTCTGGCACCGACAATGCCTTCTGCACTCAATCCCAGCAAAGAAGCAATTTGCGTAACAACACCTTCAGAAAAATTCACAATGGAATGCTTTTCCATCAGGTTTGACGCTGAATGAATAATTTTTCTCAAACCACGGCGGTTTTCATTAATTGTGCAGAGTTGCTGATAGGAACGGACAGCGGAAAATACAGTCGTTAATAAACGGCTTCGGGTTAATTCCGTTTTAGTTTTGTAATCATTAATATCATAATTCTTTACGACACTTTCTTCCGGCGCATAACCCGGTTGACCAGTACGCAAAACAATCCGAATCTCATCATTGCCAAGTTGCTCTCTAATGGCTTGTGCCACTTTCAAGCCAGCGTTATCGGTTTCCATTACGACATCAAGCAGCACCATCGCAATGTCATCATGCTCGACTAAGCGATCGAGCGCTTCATTTCCACTATAAGCATGATGGAACTCAAGCTGGCGGCCACAAATAACAACATCGGCTAAAGCCATCTTAGTCACTGCATGAATTTCCTGATCATCATCGACAATCAGGATTTTCCAAAAACCTTTACTGTATTCCGACTGAATTATTTCGTCATCATCGTTAAGAAATAGAGGTTCGTCTTGACTACTGACCATCCGAGGCCATCCATTAATAAGAAATTACAAACATATAACAATCTAGCTTATATAACGGATGGCCTGCAAGCTTAGAATAGTCTAATTAATCGATTAAAAATGTACTTCTACCCCAAAAAATGGACCTTTAAAGGTGACATCTGAATAAATTTCATCAACATCATCCAGTTCAACAACTGAATGACGGTAGCCCGCATTAAGATTTATATCGACCGCTAAATTTTCTACCAAACGATATTCCACACCAATTTGAGCATCCTGAACTTTACTGTCTTTCACGCTAAGCGCACTGGCATCAGCAAAGAACGTCCAGTCGGTAGCGGGCACCCCCACTCTTGCTGCAACGTAGGCTGTTGGCACGACAACAGAAAAATCCTGACGACCAAAGGTATTACTTATTTCGGTCCGCAAAGTACCGTCAAAGTCCATTGCGTTTATACCAATATCGAAAGACACTAAATCATTATCGAAAATTTCGTAGTATAAAATGTAATCTCTATGACTAAAGTCGTTTTCTCCGTAACCACCATTAACTTCTATAGAGTTTTCTCTGATTTTTATATTAGGAATTAATGGGACTGGATGCTCAAGTGCAATGTAATAGCTGCTGTGATTATCATTTTCGAAATTAGGTTCTATCAAATTAGAACCAACGGCATATTGCCCTTCGTTGTCAGCATTCCAAATTTGACCACCGGCATAAACACCGAAAACGGTGTCAGCTAATACACTACCCGGAGCTGCTAATGCAACTGCCAACACTAAGGTTCTTTTGTACATATCCATTCCTATAAAATTTGAAGCTTTGGTTATTTAACTAAAATTTCTATTTCTTGGCTTGAGCCTGATTCAAAATTTAACGTCAGAGAAAAGCGCTCTTCTGCTTTTAAAGGCGCATTAAGTCCAAACAACATAAAGTGGTAACCACCAGGCTGGAACTTGATAACTTCATTAGGATCAAGAGATAGGGATTCGACCGCTTCCATTTTCATCACATCAGCAGACATAACATGCCGGTGTATTTCTGCCACGCGGCTAACATCCGAGCTGATGTGAGTTATTTTTACGGTTTCATTCCCTGCGTTTTTAAAGGTTGCATAAGCGGCTCCGTTTTCAGTTCCCGGAATGCTGGCACGAGCCCATGCATCGGTAACCGTTAAAGAATCTGCAAAAGCCAGAACAGGTAGACAGCACGCCGCGGCTGCGATTATTTTTAGCATTGCCTTAGCCTCTTAATGTAACTAAGGGCTTATAGTACACGTGATTAGCCTGTTCTAGAAACCTTTGGTTTACGAAAAATAAAGTAAAGAACCAAAACGCAAAGTATAAGAGGCCAGAATAAGCCTATGCCACTGAGTAACAGCGCAACAAGTGCTGCTCCAATACCCAGAAGCGCGCTACCAAATACGGTCGCAACAATAAAAAATACCAGACCAACAAAAAATAAGCTCACCAATAATGAGACCGATATTTCAATTACAGATCCAATTGCCATTCCAAAAACAGAAAATATTTCCTCTGCAAAAAATAGCAGCCCAACAATAGATAGAACCAATAACCAACCAAAGCTTCGATTTGACATGACCATGACCTCAGTAACGAACGATTTAAAAAGATTTATTGATACAGTTACAACTACCATGCCAACTATTTAATTTAATGTTTTCAATTAGTTAAAAATATACCTGGAGAGCGGGTATAAAAAAACCGCCACTATTTGGCGGTTTTTACTAATATTCGTTTTTATCAAGAAGCTAGAACTTATACTCAACTTCTGAGTAAAAATACCCACCGTTAAAACCAATAGGCGAGTTGGTTAATGGGTATTTAAAAATACCATTAAACTGATTTCCCTCTGCACGTTCATCAGGGTACTCACTGAATAGGTTCTGAGCTCCAACTCGTAGCGCTAACTCATCGTTCCATTGATAATTCACAGTAACGTCTGTTATCCAATTTGGGCCGTAGGTTTCAGTTCCACTCGTGTAACCTATAGAGTAATTCCCAAAGTAACTAAACTGTACATTACTGGTCCATTTCCCTTTCGTATGCGTTAAACCTATTGATCCTGAATGATCAGGCGTCGATCGGGTCATTCTAATTTGCTCATCACTATCAAACAGAACGTCGTCCAGACCATCCAGCAATTGTGGTAAGTTAATAGAGTCTATTTCCGTATTATTATAACCATACGCCAACTGTGCTTTCAGATCGCCATAAGCACCGACACCAAAAGTTTTACTGGCAACAATATCCAGTCCCTTAGTCGTTGTATCAACAGCATTCAAAAAGAACCGGGCGTTTTCAGCGGATGTTGTCGCTAGAGCTTCTTCAACCGCAGGTGAATCAACCGGTGAAACATCGCCTGACAGAATAATGCGATCTTCAATTTCTATTTGGAACGCATCGACGGTAATAGCAAGACCATCATAACCGTTCCAGACCATTCCCAGACTCACGCTTTCAGATTCCTCAGGTTGCAAGTCGCCAATTCCTAAAGCCTGAGTCACCGGGCTAATGTTATTGAATGTTCCTGACTGCTCTGGCTCCAGGCCATCACCACGATCAACAAACAGCGTAGAAATATTAGTAAAGTAAAGTTGCTGAACACTCGGTGCCCGGAAGCCTGTATTAATGGCGCCGCGAACCGCAACTCTGTCCGTCAAATCGTATCTTCCGGAGAGCTTCCAACTCGTGTTGTTACCAAAGTCTGAGTAATCTTCATGACGAATTGCTGCTCCCCACATAAAGTCAGTAGTGAGTTGATTTTCAGCTTCTACGTATACACCAAGGTTATCACGCGATTCATCAACCGCCGACTCAGGCGTGAACCCTGTGAAGCCCTGACTTCCGCCTGGGCGATCCTGGTAACCACCATTGATGTAAGAGGCTTCATCGCCGGCAATGACTTCATAAGAATTCTCACGGTAGCTAATACCCATAGCAATAGAAAGCTCGGAGTTATTGGCAAAAGGAATGAAGCGCTGAGCATCAAATGTCAGGTTCGCTTCACTGTTTTCCAGTGTTCCGGCTTCAAAAGAAGTTGGTGTTAAGTCAGGACCCAAAGATGCGTTCAAAGAGTTTTCAACGTTGTACTGGAATTTGCTGAAACCATAACCACCGCTGAAATCTAGTGTCCACTCGGCCACAGCCCATTCGTATCCGGCATAAGCAGAATAATCATTTACGTCGGGAGCTAAAATTGGCAAGAATCCGTCAGGGTAAATTTCGGTTAATGTATTGCTTTGTAATGCACGACGGTAGAAGGCACCAGACTCTGACGTGCGATCGCTAATACCACCAAAAGCGTAAAAGTTTCCGTCACCTATGCCGATGTCAAGATTGGCAAACAAAGCTGCATTTTCATATTCCGCATCACCGACGTGAAAGCTTTGTCTATCAAAAGTCTGTTCGCGGGGATCAAGCCCACCGCTTGGCAGTTCAGGGTATTGTTGACGCGGATCATTGCCAGCTCGATTTGTTCTGTTTTTGTGATGCAGCTCTCCTGATAACGTAAAAGCGCCGTCATCGCCTATAGAAAAGCCGGAGCTTGCAGACAGTTTCCATTGCTCACCATCGCCTTTATGCGTCTGGCCGGCCTGAAAGTTTGCACTGCCGCCACTGTCATTGTCTTTTAATACGATATTAATCACACCCGCTATGGCATCAGAACCATAAAGGGCTGCCGCTCCGTCTCTTAAAACCTCAATGCGCTTAATTGCCGCAATAGGAATCGCATTTAAGTCTACATTCGAACTGCCGCGTCCGGTGGTGCCGTTTAGATGCACCAAAGCTGAGCTATGGCGTCGCTTACCGTTAATAAGTACCAGCGTATGATCAGGTGACAACCCTCTTAATGAAGCTGGTCGAACGGCGTCCGTACCGTCAGTAACAGATGATGAAGGGTAATTGAAACTTGGTACGGCGTATTGAAGCGCCTTTGCTGTTTCCGTAATACCTGTTGCAGCTAAATCTTCGCCACTAATAATATCTACCGGCGCCGAACCATCTGTCGCTGTGCGCATGGACAATCGGGAACCCACCACCTGAATGACTTCTTCCACACTCTCAGCTTCAGAGCCTTGTTGCGCAGACGCAATTGGCGCTATGAAGAATGAACTTGCCAACGCAAGTGTTATCGCATTAAAACGTTTCATACTGCTCTCCCCCTATGGTTATACAATGAATATAGCAGGAGATCAGTGATTTGGTTCAGTCTGGAAAAACCTTAGATATAAGCAAAAGTTATAATAGCGTGATGCTGAAGCGAGGTATTTTGTGACGGACATAAAACAGCCCCCAGCGTAAGCTGAGGGCTGTTTTATTAATAGTCTGGACAAGGTTTCGCAGAGCTCAACCTGTTCAGCGGGGTAAAGCCAAATCGTTGGCTTTACCAGGGACC